>JANOHG010000618.1:0-1668 GCA_031406375.1 Archangiaceae bacterium
AGCGTCAGCCCAGCACACGCGGCGTCGGCTTCGATCAGGTTCTGGTTTCCCGCGATGAAGCCATCGCGCATCATCAGCGCGCAGTAGACGAGCTCGCTGGCTCCCGCCATCCAACACTCGTGACCGGTGAGACCCTTGGTCGACGAGACAGGAACCGGGTTGCCTTGCAGCACCGCAGCGATCGCCTTCGCTTCGACCGCATCGCCCGCGGGAGTCGAGGTTGCGTGCGCGTTGACGTAGTCGAGCTCGCTTGGGTGAACGCGCGCCGCCTTCAGCGCTTGTTCCATCGCGCGTCTCGCGCCGTCGCCCGAGGGGTTGGTGAGGTGCGCGCCATCGCACGAGAAGGCGTAGCCAAGCACTTCGGCATAGATGCGGGCGTCGCGCGCGCGGGCCGAGTCGATCGACTCGACAATCAACGCCGCGCCACCTCCCGACGGCACCAGCCCGTCGCGGCCGGTGTCAAATGGGCGCGACGCGCGGGTCGGATCATTCTCGCGGGTGGACAACGCGCCGAGCGCATCGAAGGCCGCCATCCCTTGCCAGGCGGTTTCCTGGGCTCCACCGCAGATCACAATCTCTTGCAGCCCTTGCGCGATCATCATTGTCGCCTGACCGAGCGCATGGAGCCCCGAGGCACATGCGGCCGACAGCGACCAGCACGCGCCTTGAACTCCAAACATCGAGCTGAGGTTCATGCTGACCGTCGAGTTCATCACCCGGATGATGTGACCCGTACCCAGCGCGCTGGTGCGCTTGCTGTGATCCAACGCGGTAAAGAGATCTTGTGCGGCTTCGCAAGTCGAGTCGTTGCCGAAGATGACGCCGACGTCGGGCTGGGCGAGGCGCTCGCGGGGAATTCCTGAATCGCTGACGGCTTCGAGGGCGGCAGCGCAGCCATAAGCAGCTGGAGTGCCCATCGTCTTGCGCTGCTTGCGATCGAAGTGCGCGGCGCCATCGAAGCCTTTGACGATGCCGGTGAGCGACGAACGAAACCCGCGCGCTTTGCGCTCAGGATCGATGCCGATGCCGCTGGTACCGTCGCGCAGCGAAGCGCTGACTGCGGGAAGAGTCAGGCCAAGCGAAGAGATGGTTCCGATTCCGGTGATGACTGCGCGACGCATGAAGGGCGGTTTTCGGATAACACGGAGTTACTTGAAATGGAATTGACCCGAAGCCCTCAGGTTGGTAGCGAGCGGTGGGAAATGTCGGATTCTTCCAAGTCTCAAATTGCCCAGAAGATTGTCGTCGATACGCTTTCCAGCGAATTCGAGCTTGAGCGCGAAAAGATCGTCCCCGATGCGCGCCTGCGTGAAGACCTGGGCCTCGATAGCCTTGATGGTGTCGACCTAATCGTCGCGCTCGAGAAGGCCCTGTCGGTGCAGATTCCAGAGACCGATGCCCGACAGATGCGCACCGTGGCCGACATCTTCGCCTTTATTGATAAAGCAGTAGCGGTGCTTGAGTCAGCGCAGCAGACTCCACCTGCCGCTTGAGTTGATCGCCTGGCTGTTGAGCGGCAACTGGTATGAACGATGACCGCCCTCCTTGCACTTTTGGTGCTCTCGCAGTCCCCCAATACCGACGCTGAAATCTTCCTCGACCGGGGCGAGACTTACATTCGCGCCGGCCAGCTGAACGGCCTTGAGGTCGGTGGCGCGCTCGAAGTCC
>JANOHG010000636.1:0-2097 GCA_031406375.1 Archangiaceae bacterium
TCGAGCAGCTCGAGCTTGGCGTTCTCGTGCGGCCGGCGTTCCGAGGGTTGCGAGATCCGTTGGCAGCCGGCCCAGCAGAAGAGCTGGTCACGCTGACGATGGGTCCGAAAGACGCGCTGATCGCCTCGGTGATGAACCTGCCGAAGAACATCCGCAAGATTGGGCTCATCTTCTACCGGCTGTTCACCGGGCACGTACCGTTCGAATCGCTGGGGGGCCCAATCATGCTGTTTCAGGTTGCCTCGAAGAGCGCTGAGCTCGGCGTGGAGACGTTCATTGGGAACATGGCGCTGGTCAGCGTCAACCTGGGGTTGGTGAACCTGCTTCCGATTCCTGTGCTCGATGGCTTCGCGCTGCTGGCTGCGCTGTGGGAAGGCATTCGCCGCCGCCCGATTCCAATCAAGGCGCGCGAGTACGCGAACCTGGTGGGCCTGGCGATGTTGGCCGTCTTGATGGTGCTGGTGTTCAAGAACGACATCACCCGCATTCTTAGGTAAGCGCGCAGCACCTTGCTGCTGGCGCTCGATACTTCCACCCTCACGCTCAGTGTTGCGTTGCTGGCGCCAGGCGGCGAGGTGCTCGAAGAGCTGGCGGTGGGACCTCCTCGTCGCACCAGCGAAGTGTTGCCAGGCGAGCTCGACGCGCTGTTGAAGCGGCACGGGTTGACGCCCCAATCGCTCACCGGGTTGATTGTTGGTTTGGGGCCAGGCAGCTTTACCGGACTTCGCATCGGACTTTCGACGTTCAAGGGTCTCGCTTACGCACTGAAGATTCCGATGGCCGGAGTGTCGTCCCTGGCGGCGATCGCGCTCGAAGGTCCACAGGATGTCGAGCTGTCATGTGCGGCGGTGGTGAAGAAGGGTGAGCTATACCTGGGTCGATACCGACGTGAAGGGCAGGGCGTGGTCGCGCTTGGACCCGAGCAGGCGCTGGCGGTGCCGGCTTTCGCTGCCGAAGTGCTGCGCCATTCCGGGCTGATTTTAGGCCCCGCGATCGCGCAGTACGCGGCGCAGCTCGAAGCGCTGGGGGTTCCGCGCGAGAGGTTGCAGCCGACGCCGCTGTTTCCCAGCGCGGTGTGCCTTGCGCGCCTCGCTCAGTTGCCCAGTGCCTACGAGCCAGCCGCGATGTTCGCGCTCGAGCCTCACTATTTGCGTTCGTCCGGCGCTGAGGACAACCCGAAGTTTCCACCGCTGCCTGGGCCCGTTCCGAGCTCGCGCCTCAAAGAGGACTAACCGATGGCCGTTCAGTCACAGATTGCAGTGGTCGGAGCAACCGGCGCAGTGGGCCAGCAAATTCTTCGAGCGCTCGAAGAGAAAGATCACCCCGCGCAGGGGCTGACGCTCTTCGCGTCCGAGCGTACTCAGGGCGCCGACGTCGACTACTCGGGCGAGAGCCTCGAGGTCGAGCAGCTCAGCAAAGAAGCGTTCGTCGGAATGTCGGTGGTGGTGCTCGCGTGTCCGGCTGAGGTCGCGCGGCCGCTGGCGCTTTCTGCCCAGCAGGCCGGCGCGTGGGTGGTGGATCTTTCAGGTGCGTTCCGCACCGACCTTAAGGTACCGCTGGTGCTCGGCGAAAATGATCCACTGCTCGACCAGGGCTTCACCGGGAGAATCATCGAGGTCGCGACGCCCGCGACGCAGGCGATCCTCGCGGCGTTGACCTCGGTGCAGACGACGGTGGGTTTGCAATCGGTGCAGGTGGTGGCGCTGTTCGGCGCGGCTCATCGAGGGCAGCCAGGCATCACCGCGTTCGAGAAGCAGACCGCCGCGCTGCTCAACGCGTCAGAGGTCGAAACCACCCTCTTCCCGCATCGGCTCGCCTTCAATCTCGTGCCACAGGTGGGCGCGTTCACCGCGGCAAACACCGTTGACGAGGTCGCGCTGAAGGTCGAGGTCGCACGTCGGCTCGGGCCAACCCCGCTGTCGTGCACGATGATCGCCGCACCCTTCTTTCATGGAACGATGCTGGTCATCTCTGCCCAGCTCGAGCGTGGTTTCGACGCAGACGCTTTGCGCGAGCAGCTGAAGAGCGTCGCCGGGCTGAAGGTGCTCGATTCTCCGGCCGAAGGCATTTACCCGATGCCAATGCTGGTGACCTCGG
>JANOHG010000692.1:0-3057 GCA_031406375.1 Archangiaceae bacterium
GAAGCCGGTGCGCTTCGTCGATTACCACCAGGTCCCACGGAATCGCCGACAACAGCTCGGGTCGACCCGCCGCGAACGGAATCGAAGCTATCACCGGCATCGCCTGATCAAAGCAGTTGCCGGTGGCGCGCACGGTGCGACCGTCAACCACCATCGACTCGAGGTCGAACTTGCTGCGCAGCTCGCCCTGCCATTGAGACCGCAAGGTCGCGGGCGTGAGAATCAGCACCCGCCCTTTCCCTTCCGCGCAAAGCTGGGCGATTACAATTCCGGCTTCAATCGTCTTTCCCAGGCCCACTTCGTCGGCAAGCAGACAGCCGCCTCGGCTCATCGCGTCGAGGGCGAATGCCGCCGCTTCCACCTGATGAGGATTGAGGTCCACTCTCGCTTCCGAGAGCGCGCGGGCCACTCGGGCGTTGCCGTCTCCGCCGCGCGCGAGCAGCTCTTCGGCCACCAGGCGCTGATGAAACCGCGTCAGCCCTGAAGGCTTTTCTTCGATGATTGGAACAATTGCCACTTCCGCTACGGACATGTCGCACCATTGTGATGGTCGCGACCCACTTCGCAAGTCCATGTTCTCCAAGGCCTATCTGCCGCCTCGCGCGCGATCGCCCTCCAGAGCCTTCAGCGACGCCGAGGTGTGATGATGTGCGCCGCGCTCACGGCTCTTCGTAAGTGGGGTGAAGGTATTTTCGCAGCTTTTTCCCAACGTATTCGCGAGCGAAGCTTCGCCAAAGGCCGCCCGGATCCGTCGACTCGCACTTCACCCAGCCATTCGAGACATCGAGGATCGCGCGGAAGTCGACGCCGATGATGCTGCCCGAAATCCAAACGCGTTCGCCCACCCAGTTCTGGGTAACACCGAAGCGCGCCTTCCAGTAGTCGAGCAGCTGTTGCACCCGAATGTGCGCCTCTGGGGTGCTGAACTTGTGGCCGATGCTGAGGGTGATTGTCGAAGGCCCAAGCTTCATCGAATCTGGAAGTGCGGATCCCGACAGGCACAGACTGAGAAGCAGGGCGGAAAGCATCGCACACCCCTTTTACAACTCCTCAGACTCAGAGAGAAGCCAGCTGCGAATAGATGCGACGATGAGCGAATCGAGGAACCCCGGTTGGCGGGCGTTTCCAGAAGTTGATCGCGACCGTCAGTCGAAGCTTGGCCTCGCGTGGCAGTCGGCGCCCGGGAATCTGGTTGGTCGCATCCAGAACGCCATGGGTCAGGTGCCCCTTGAACCAGACGTAGCGGTTCGGTAACGGCTCGACGAGGTCCAGCGCCAAGGTGTCGGGTGCCATCGCAGGGTTGTGCGGGTTCGGTGGCTCACGCGTCACCGCCAGCAGGCCCCCACGGCATCGGTTCAAGAAGAGCACCGATGAGAGGGTCGGGTGGACGATGCGGCCGCTGCTCAGCGCGAGCCGTTCATCGCGATCGCGGTGGAAGTCGACCTGCACATTCGAAGTTCGCATCCGCGACAACCACCACTCTGCGCCAGCGAAGTTTCCGCCTGCTGCCGCGCGGAGGCGTTCGATTGCCTCTTCCACCACGTTCGTCGCCGGTTCCTCAAATTCGTACCAGAAAGTCGTCTGGTACGTGTGACGCAACCTCTGCTCGCCCAGGCGGGTCACCGCTGCCTTCAGCCGGGTGAACAGCGTCAACGGCAGGGCGTCATCCGAAAGCTGAACCAGACCTCGCTTCACTTCGGTGAGACAGCGATTGCCAGGTCTCGCACTTCGCCTTCGCTCTGGCTCGGCGGCAGCATTTCCATTAACGCCGACATCGTCGGAGCGACATCGATGACCCGGATCTCGCGCGGGTAATACCCGGGCTTCACGCCTCGGCCCAGCAGCAACAGCGGCACCATCGCGTCGTAGCTATAGGGCGATCCGTGCGACGTGCCTGCCGCCTCGGTGTCCGACACCCGCCCTTGCTTGAGCATCATCAGCACATCGCCGCTGCGGTCGGGGTGGTAGCCGGCTCTCAACGACGCAAGCCAACCCGCAGATGAATCCGGCGCGTGCAGGTCGTCACGAGCGACTGCGAGCGCGACCTCTGGCTGTCGACCCAGCCACGCGGCAGCGAAGCGACGCACCGTGGGCAAATCGAGCTTTTTTTCAGCGATCGCTTTGTGATCGAGATAGACATCGACCTCTTCGATCGCCGCGACCAGATCTGGGCCGTTGAACTTCGTCGAAAGCTCTTTCTCGAGCGCCTTGTCGAAGGCATTCGGGTTGACCCGTGCGCCATCAACGCCGAGCGCAGCCCATTGCTCGGGAATGTTCGCGCCACCGTGATCAGCCGATAACACCACCAGCACGTTCGCCCGCCCGCCTGCAGCTTTTTCGGCGGCAGCGATCAGTTCACCAATTGCGCGGTCGAGGCGCAGCACGTGGTCCTGCATTTCCCACGAGTTGGGTCCCCACAGATGGAAGGTGCGATCGAGGGCTGAGAAGCTCACGCAGAGCAGGTCTGGAATGTCGTCCTTGCCCAACCCTTCAGCGTCGATTGCCGCTTTGGCGAACAGCACCTGCACCTCATTGAACATCGGCGACGAGGCGAGCGCCGCGTACGACTGGGGGCCGGGTTGAGCCAGCCCACCGTTGAGTGGGTGGGGAAACTTCTTTCCCAGCGCGTACCAGTCGCTCTCGCCCTGCCGTTCGTCGTCGCCGATGTATTCTTTCACCGGCTCGAACAGGGTCCACTCTTTGGCGTGGTAGCCATCGGGCAGCTTCTTGTCGTTGAAGGCCTTCACCCAGGCGGGAAATTCTTTCCGGTAATAGGTGCCGGTGACGAACTTGCCGACTGCCTCCGAGAACCACCACGCTTCGCCCAGTTTTCCTGCCATCGCGATGGCTGAACGGGCTTTGCCGGCGATCGAAATCGACTTGCCGCGACCCTGAGTCGAAAGGCGCAGTCGATCGGACACGTTCTCGGCGAGCATGTTCACCGGCGACACGTCGTCGTTGCTCAGCGGCGCCTCGAGCACTGGGTGGTTGGGGTCGGCGAACACCGGCTCGATCTTGCCGGTGGCGCGATTGAAGTACCGGTTCGAGCCGATGCCG
>JANOHG010000744.1:0-1985 GCA_031406375.1 Archangiaceae bacterium
TCAACTCGGTGTCTCCTGGGCCGATCATCGAAACTGAAGGTTTCGAGCGGCTGGCACCCGACGAAGCGAGCCGCGAGAAAGCGAAGAGCCTGCTGCCGCTGCAGCGCTTTGGCACCAAAGACGACGTCGCACGGTTGTGCGTGTTTCTCGCATCGGAAGCAGGCAGCTACTGTACGGGTTCGGTTCATACCGTCGATGGCGGGATGGCGTTGCTGGGTGGCTCGATGATGACCGCGATGATGGGTTGAAACCCACCAAGACAACCGAAGGAGAAAACCATGGGCACCTGCGCTAAGCGGTGATTTCAGGTCCGACGAGGCTAAATTGGCCCTTGGGACATCGCTTGATGCGGATCCATCGACGAAGTTCTGAGCCGTCGTACTAGCTTCGCAACGTGGCTGAGCACGGCAAGTACACCTTGTTGCGAAAATTCGCCGACGGCGGAACCGCCGAGGTGTTTCTCGCGCACATGGAAGGTTCGGCAGGGTTCAAGCGGCTGGTCGTGCTCAAGCGCGTCCGGCCTGCACTGTGGGCCGATGAGGCGTTCCGACGCGGGCTGGTCGACGAAGCGCACATCGCGATGGGGCTACACCACAGCAACATCGTTCAGGTGATCGACCTGGGCGTAGCGGCCCAGCAGTACTTCCTTGCGTTCGAGTTGGTCGATGGCTGGACGCTTTCACAGGTCATCAAACGGGCGAAGTCGGCTGGAGTGCAGATTCCCCTCGGCGTCGGGCTGCACATCATGGCCGAGGTGTGTCGCGGTCTTTCGTACGCACACAACAAGTCGGAGAACGGCGTGCCGCTGGCGATCGTTCACCGCGACGTCTCGCCACAGAACGTGCTGCTGTCTGAGCAAGGTGAAGTGAAGCTCACCGACTTCGGAATCGCACGCGCGCGGACACGGTCGAACATCTCGCAGATCGGCAGCGTGAAGGGCAAGCCCGCCTTCATGTCTCCTGAGCAGGCCGCGGGAAGTGTGCTGGATGCACGCAGTGATTTGTTTCCGATTGGCACGATGATTTACCTGATGGCGACGGGTGAGCTTCCTTTCAGCGCTCCGAGCGCACTCGAGGAGATGGCTCGGGTGGTCGCCGGGAAGTTTGCGGCACCCACGACGCTTCGGCCGGATCTGCCCAAAGAGTTTGTGCAGCTCATCAACAAGGCGCTCGAGAAAAAGGCGGACAAGCGCTTTCAGAGTGCTGAAGCGCTGTTGCACGCGATTGAAAAGGTTCAACGCACGGTCCTCGAACCGGCGGGGACGACAGAGCTCAAGGCCTGGCTCGCCGCCCTTGCGACGAAAGATGGCGCGCAGCCGCTGAGTCGCCAGCAGGAGATTGCGACGAGCCCGGCGGTGACCGCGCCTCGCGAAGTGGCGTCAACCGAACCGATCGAGCTTCAAGACGAAGACATCGTGATTACCCAACCGTCCGAGTTGCTGCCCGGCGCGGTCATCAACCCTGCCCCACGCAACCAGCGTTGGATCATCGGAGCAGCCGCGTTGATCGCGCTGTTGGTGGGAAGTCTGTCGGCCCCGTTGCGCGAGCAGCTGTTCGCGGCTTCGGAGAATGCCACTCGATCAGGCCCCGAGGCTTTGGCGATTGGTGTTGCGCCGCTTCCAATTCCCTCTGAGCCGATCATCGTGCCGATGGTGATTCACATCGCCGACGCGGGAGAAGCGGACACTGTGCTGGAACTGGTGGCAACCGGCGCATTCGATTCAGGCGCGGTGGAGACCGTCACTGGGGTAGCGGCAGAAGGCGCGTCAGCCGAGAAAGCTGCCGCGGAGAAAGCCGCTGCCGAGAAAGCCTCCGCCGAGAAGGCCTCCGCCGAGAAAGCCTCCGCCGAGAAGGCCTCCGCCGAGAAAGCCTCCGCCGAGAAAGCCTCCGCCGAGAAAGCCTCCGCCGAGAAGGCCGCCGCCGAGAAAGCATCCGCAGAGAAAGCCACAGCCGAGAACACCTCCGCAGAGAACGCCGCAGCACAGA
>JANOHG010000763.1:0-8612 GCA_031406375.1 Archangiaceae bacterium
GGTCAACGTTGATCCCATCGACCGGTTGCCCTAACTCAGGATTCCATGCGTGTCCTTCTTCTTTGGGTTCTCTTCGTTTCGGTCGGCTGTGCCTTGTTGAAGAAGGCGGGTCGCACCGAACCGGAGATTCCGTTGGAACTCGCGCAGATCGCCGAGTTCGAAGATCGGCGCAGCCTGGGCCCTGAGAACACGCTTCATTTCTGGGCGCGCACCCACGCCGATCCGGCCGTCCGCGCGCGTGCGTTAATCGCGCTGGGTCGAATTGCGGATCCTGAGAGCCTCGACCCGATTCTCAACGCCCTTACCGACGAATACCCGGCGGTGCGTTCTGAGGCGGCCTTCGCGGCGTCGCTGCTTGGGCTGGGCTGGCAGAAGTTGACCGTCGTTCAGAAGGCCAAGCTCGCCGCGGATTTGATTGGCTTCGAGACGGTCGAGGCTGATCCGCTGGTGAGGCTGACGCTGATCGACGCGCTGGCGCGGTCGGGCGCGATGCCGGCAGCCGAGCGCCTGGTCGATCTGCTCGCGATCCCTGGCGACGTGCAGGCGCGAGCGGCGCTGGGTCTGGGAATCTCGGCGCGCCTGCTCGCCCCCTTGCAGCTGCCACCCCGCGCGTTCAACCTGCTTGCGGCGCTGCTCAAGAAAGAGCTGCCTGCGGCGACCCGCCTGGGTGCTGCCTACGCGCTCGCGGCTTCGAAGAATGCGACGGCGAGGTATCCTCTGCTGCAGTGTGCGGTCGACGAAGCGGCTGACGTCCGAGCGATCTGCGCCAAGGGCCTGGGCGAGGTGGGCACCGACATCGATGCGGTGACGCTGTTGAAGTTGCTCGACGATGCGGATTACCGGGTCGCAGTCGAAGCAACCCGCGCGCTCTCTAAGCTGTCGGGCAAATGCAAGGGGCCGTGCCCAGCGAACGGAGCCCTGGCGAATCTCAATTTGCGCGCGGATCGCTTGATCAAAGGCGACACCGCAGGAGGAGGCCAGCCCCTGCTCGCGTTGGCTCAGCAGGGACTTCCTCCCGCGGGGCTTGGCGTGCTGGTCAGGTTGCGCGCTCAGTTGGTCGCGGGGCAGGGCACGGCCACCGAGCCTCGCATCAAGAAAGACATCGCGAACATCGAGTGCCGACTGGCCGCCGCGATCGATCGCATCAACTCGGAGCTTCGCGAGGTACTGACGTGCGGAGCCGGACTGATTGGCGAGAGTCAGCGGCTCGCGACCGGGTTGTACGAAGTCGCGGCGAGCCCCGCGAAGGATCCTGCCAAGCGCGTCGAAGAGCTCGGCACCTACCTCACCCATGCCGATTCGAGAGTGAAGCTCGCCGCGATTCACCTGCTCGCCGAGAACAAGTCGGCTGCCGCGGTCATCCGACTCAAGCCGCTGCTGGCGAGTTCAGACCTGGTGATCGCTGCTGCGACGGTGACTGCGCTGGCGAAAATCGGAGACAAGGCGTCGATTCCCGCCATCCTGCCGATGATCTCGATCGCAGGCGGCGCAGTAGAGATCGCCCCCGCGATTGCAGAGGCGCTCGAGGCGTTGGACGCGAAGGCGGCGATCCCCGACCTGCAGAAGTGGCTTGCTTCGACCCACGCGACGGTGCGAATCGCCGCGGCGACGGCGCTGACCAAGCTGACTGGCCAGGGGGTGATTGCCGCGCGGGTTGAACGGCCAGCGAACTTAGATAAGGCGGTCGAGGTGCCAAAAGACACCGTGCTGACGGTGAAGACCGAGAAAGGCGACTTTGCGCTCAAGCTCTATACGCAAGATGCTCCGCTGACCTCGGCCAACATGTTCACGCTGGCCAAGTCGAACTTCTTCAAGAGTCTCACCTTCCATCGAATCGTCCCTGACTTCGTCGTGCAAGGCGGAGATCCCCGTGGCGATGGCGAAGGGGGCCCCGGCGACACGATTCGCTGCGAGATCAACCGTCGTCCCTATGCCCGGGGCGTGGTCGGAATGGCATTGGGGGGCAAAGACACCGGAGGCAGCCAGTTCTTCGTCATGCTCGCAGCCCACCCGCACCTCGACGGTAAGTACACGTCGTTTGGGGCAGTCGTGCAGGGCCACGAAGTGATCGACCGCTTGCTCGAAGGCGACAGGATCCTCGAAGTCGTATTGCCTTCGCCACCTGAAGACTGAGCCGCTTCGTAGTCGATTAGCCTTGCTCGAGGCCCCAAACCTTCGCCGGTTTTTGATGCGGGTGCTGACCGCCGCCACCGCGGTGGTCAGCGTTCTGTTGTTCGTCCTCGGCTTCGGGCGCAAGCATTGGGGCGAGGCGTGTCAACACGACAACGAATGCAAGCCGCGACTGGTGTGCGGGGTGCCGATGGGAGCACCGTATTGCACCCAAAGCATGCGAACTGGCAGAGCCTAAGACGTGCGCGAACGGCTAGGTCTGTAGCCCCAGGGCTCGACCCCAACGAGCGGTCTGCCGCAAGCGGTAGTTTGGTAGGCGTCAGTGCAGCGTCTGGGCGAGCTTGATCATCGCCAGCCGCATTCGCGTCTTCACCGTGCCAAGTGGAGTCGCCGTGGTGGTCGCGATCTCGCTTTGCGAGAGGCCTTCGAAGTAGGCCAACTCGAGCGCGCGGCGCTGCTCCTGAGGCAGCTCGGCCAGCGCGTTTCGCACCCGGGTGCCGATCTGCGACGTGCTGAGCAAATCTTCGGGGGTAGGCCGTAACGGGGGCTCGACCTGTGCTGCCGACGTCAGCATCCGATCGCGCGAGGTGCGTTTGCGAAGCCTATCGATCGCGCGGGTCCGAACCATGGTTGCTATCCAGCGTTCGGCAGCGGCACGCGCGGGGTCGAAGCGGGTCGCACTGCGCCAAACCTCGAGGAAGGTATCCTGAAGCACCTCTTCGGCCTCTGCCTGGTCCTTGAGGATCTTGAGCGCGATCGCGTACGCACGTGGCGCGAGCAAGTCATACAGCGCCCGCAACGCGGCCTCGTCTCCGAGGACGATCCGGTCGATCAGCGCCTGTTCTTCCGGCCGATCCATCAGATTCCCAGTGGGATTACTCAACACGCTCGCTACGGATCCAATGGCGAAACTGCGTTGAGGCCTGCGCAGATGCAAGGGATTCCACCAATCGCGCGAAAGGAATGTTGGGTGCCGGCTGCACTTTGATGAAGCTCACCCCGCCAATACTCTTCTCCTCCCAAGTCGCGATACGCACCTTCCAGAACGAGCACCTTCTCGGGTCCCAGGTGGGGGTGAGCTGGGAACTCGGCGTCGGCGTCCATTCGCACAATCGCTGCCAGGGCATCGACCGCCTTGGGGCCTGCCTGAACTGGAAGAAGCTTGATTCCAGGTGCTGGGCCTTCCACCCACCCCGTGGCGCTGCGAATCTGCGCGATCAACGCCAGCGCGCTTTCGAGCGACAGGTCGTAGAGCTCGGCCAGTTGAGGCGCCAGGTAGGTCATCCGGTCTGACCCACGCACCTGCTCGAGCAACCTGGGCAACGCATGCGCAGGTGGGCTCACGGGCTCGACGCCTTCGAGCAACGCGCGCTCGAGGGCGGTCGCCAAGCCCAAGTCGGGTTGCTTTCGCTCAGTGAGCACTTCTTTGAGCTGGGACGACAACTCGTCGTCAGGAAATGCCACGGTACTCACCTCACAACGGATACGCGGGCGGCAGGCTGCTTGGATTCAAACGGCCGGGACGAACGGTTTGCCCGACCATTTGTTCCGATCGTCTTCTTCGAGTCGCTCGACCTGTCTGCGGATGTCGTTCCATTCGCCGTTTGGAACCTCGAGAAACACTTTCACCAGATCTGGATCGAGCTGTGTTCCTCCTACCCGACCAATCTCGGACTTGGCGATCTCGAGCGATCGACCCCTGCGGTAAGGCCTATCAGAAGTAATCGCATCGAGCGCATCGACGACCGAGAAAACCCGCGCGCCGATGACAATGTCCGGCCCCTTCACCGTCTGCGGATAACCCTTACCGTCCCAGCGTTCTTGGTGCTGATAGACGATCTGCGTGGCTTCCTTGAGGTAGGGAATCGCGCTGAGCATTCGCATCCCAATCTCAGGGTGCAGCTTCATCTCGACCCATTCTTCGGGAGTAAGCGGGCCGGGCTTGAGAAGAATCGAATCGCGCACGCCGATTTTTCCAATGTCGTGCAGCAACGCCCCCTGACCGATCTTCTCGAGCTCGTCACCTTGGATTCCGACCTTCTGCGCCAGATGCTTCGCGTAGAGCGACACCCGACGTGAGTGCCACTGCGTCTCGGTGTCGCGGTAGTCGAGCGCGCGCACCATGCCGTCAAGCAACCCGTTGGTACGCTCGATGACCTCAACTTCGAGATGTTGGTTGCGCTGATGAAGCTCGGCGGCCAGCAGACGATTCTCTGCAATCAACCGAAAGTGTTCGACTGCCTGCTTCACCACCGTGGTCAGCTCAGCCAGATTCCAGGGCTTTGCCAACAAACGGTAGACTTCTCCGCGGTTGACTGCCTCGAGTGCCACCTTGAAGTCCGAGGCGGCAGTCAACAGCAGCCGCACCGAGTAAGGGTTGGTCTGCTTTAGTCTTCCCATCAGCTCGATGCCGTTGAGGTTGGGCATCATGAAGTCGGTGATGACAATCGAAAACCCGAGTTCTTCAGCCGCTTTGTGCGGGTCGGTGTGGCTGACGACTTCGTACCCTTCATTCTGAAGAATACGGGTGAGTGCCTGAAGAATCAGCGCGTCATCATCGACCACCAGGACCCGAATCATGTTCGCTTGAGCCTAGTCGCACCGATCTGCCTTAGTCGACTGCTGAGACTTCGTCGCTTTTCAACAGGCTTCGTCGACGGGTCGCCGGTCTTTTGTGGATAGGGTGGGGGTGGTCGTCTATCGTTGCACACAAGATGGCGAGGCCTTCCGCAGCAGGGAGCCGGCCAGCGTCGAGCGAATCCGAACGCGTGCCGGTGGTGGTGATGGGCTTGGGTTTCATTGGGCAAGAGATTGCTCGCGCCGCTCTGCGTTCTGAAGAGCTCGAGTTGATTGGCGCGATCGACCTCAGCCCCAAGCTGATTGGAAAGAAGATTTCCGATGTCCTCAAACTTCCGGCCGGTACCTTCAAAGTATCGAAGGATCTGGCAACCGCGATCGGCAAGCGGCGGGGCGTGGTGCTGCTGCACGCGACCGGCTCGAAGCTTCCGCAGGTGATGCAACAGCTGCTCGAGGCGATCGCGCTGGGCTTGTGTGTCGTCAGCACGTGCGAAGAGCTCGCCTTCCCATACTTTCGCCACCCCGCCTTGGCTGACAAGCTGGACGCCGCCGCGAAAAAAGCAAACGTCAGCGTGCTGGGCACGGGCGTCAACCCGGGCTTCGTGCTCGATCGGCTCGTCGCCACCGCAGCGCAGGTATGTGGGCCGGTGCGCCACGTGAAGGTCACCCGCATCGTCGACGCGCGCACACGTCGCGAGGCGCTGCAGCGGAAAGTCGGCGCCGGCCTGACCGAAGACGAGTTTTTCAAGCTCGTCGACGCCGATCAGTTGGGGCACGTCGGCCTGGCCGAAAGCGCCGCGCTCTGCGCGCTTGGAGTCGGGCTCGACTGCGACGACTTCGAAGAAGAGATTTTTCCGGTGCTCGCCGAAGAGGACATCACGGGCGGGGCCTTTGTCGTGAAGTCGGGACGAGTCGCCGGCATCTTTCAGACCGCGGTTGGCCTCTTAGATGGGCAAGAGCGCGTGCGGCTCGAACTCACCATCGCCGTTGGCGCTGAAGACGCAGCCGATACGATCGCAATCGACGCTGAGCCTGCGATCACGTTGGTGATTCCGGGAGGGGTCGAAGGAGATCGCGCTACCGCAAATGTGTTGGTCAACGCTGCACCCAGAGTCAAATCTGCCGAGCCGGGCTTGCTGACCGTGCTCGAGCTGCCTGCAGGTCGATAGAAGTTCGTCCGACGAAGGAGAGGGGGAAGATGCTCGACAAGAATGCGGTTGGAAGGACGACGCCGCCAACGCTGAACGAAGTTGAGAAGGGTGCAATTCGCCGGTTCGCCGAAGCGTTGGGCGACTACAACCCCATATATTACGACGAGGAGTACGCGCGCGCGTCGGGGTTCCGCAGCGTGGTGGCACCTCCGACGTTCCCCTGTGCGTTGGCGTCCGGAGCCGACTTGAGAGAGCTGTTGGGAGTGCCGCTGCGCAGCCTGCTCAACGCCGAGGCAAGCTTCGATTACGAGCGTCCGATCGTTGCCGGCGATCGTCTGCTCGTGACCTCGCGCGTGGCCGAAATGCAAGCGCGACCCAGCAGCACCGGCAAGATGGAAGTTGCGGTGATCGAAGACGAAGGGCGCGACGAAGAAGGAAAGCTCGTCTACCGGATGCGACGCACCCTGGTGGTACGCGGCTCTAAGGAGCACGGCTGATGCCCCCTCGCAAAATCTACTTCGAGAACGTTCGGGTGGGCGACGAGCTTCCGGCGATGGCCAAGTCGCCAGTCGATCGCGTGCAGCTGGCGCGGTTTGCAGGAGCGACAAACGACTTCAACCCGCTCTACATCGACGAGGTCCACGCCAAGGGCCTGGGGATGCCGTCCGTCTACGCGCCCAGTCTTCTGGGGATGAGCTTCCTGGGTCAGCTGGTCGGCGACTGGGCCCGCGGAGCGAGCTTGAGGAAGTTCACCGTCAAGTTCATTAAGATGCTCTGGCCCGGCGACACGCTGGTTTGCAGGGGGCGCGTCAGCGATCGCCACGGCGATGGCGGCAGGTACTTCATCGAACTCGATGTTTGGGCAGAAAACCAGAAGGGCGAGCTGGTACTGAAGGGGCTGTCGACCCTGCAGGTGTTCTTCTCGAATGAAGACGAGAATCGCCAGAAGGCCGGCCAGCCACCGCTGTTGGTACAGGTACAGCGCGAAAGCATTCTTGCCAAGCCAGCGGAAGAAGCGGCGATGAAGAACAACGAAGGCAAAAGGCCGAAGGCGGCGAAGAAGCCGAAGGCCGAGAAAAAGCCTTCGTCGAAAAAGGACAAGAAGAAGAAGAAGAAGAAGTAGCACCCGGAAGTGATTTCAAACGCGTTGATCAATGAGGCAAGCCCATGCCGCACTGCGTCGAATTGGATTGACGCGAAAATCAACTTTGAACATAGATACCTCTGGTCGCCACACCTCGAACCCGAGCGTTCTCATGTCCTCAGGCATCAACCGGTACCAAATCGACCTCCGCGAGCTGAACTTCGTCCTGCTTGAACAGTTCGGTTACGCAGCGATCGCGGGGCAAGGGAAGTTCGCCAACTGGGGTGTTGACGAGGCGAAGGCCGTGTTGAGTGAAACCTATCGCTTCGCGCGCGAGGTGCTTGGGCCGCTGAACGCGAGCGGTGATCGCGAGGGTTGCAAGGTCGTCAACGGGCAGGTCATCGCCCCCGACGGCTTCAAAGAGGCGTGGATCAAGCTGTATGAAACGGGCTTCAAGACTGTCTCGGTGGATCCGTCGCATGGCGGCCAGGGATCTCCGCAGATGCTGTATGTGTTGGTGGAAGAAATTCTCTCGGGCGCCAACGTCGCCTTCAACATGTACTCTGCGCTGGCGTGGGGCGCCGCTGAGCTGATTGGCGCTTGCGGCACCGATTCGCAGCTGAAGAAGTACACCGAAAAGATGCTCAACGGCACGTGGGGCGGCACGATGTGCCTCACCGAGGCGCAGGCGGGAAGCGACGTCGGCAGCGCCAAGACCAAAGCGATCAAGCAGCCGGACGGCACCTATAAAATCACCGGCACCAAGATGTTCATCTCGGGCGGCGATCACGACCTAGCGGGCAACATCGTCCACCTGGTGTTGGCGCGGATTGAAGGCGCTCCGGCGGGGACGAAGGGGTTGTCACTGTTCATCGTGCCGAAGCTGCGCATCGAAGCGAATGGCACGGCGGGCAAGAACAACGATGTTCAGGTCACGTCGATCGAGCACAAAATGGGGATCAATGGCTCGGCGACCTGCGCGCTGGAGTTCGGCGAGAACAACGAATGTGTTGGCGAGCTGGTCGGGGCGATCGAGAACGTCGGCATGTCGCAGATGTTCAAGATGATGAACGGCGCGCGAATCGCGGTCGGTTTGCAGGGGCTCGCGCTGGCTTCCAGCGCCTACTTCAATGCGCTGGACTACGCGAAAGATCGCAAGCAGGGCGCAAACTTCAAGTTCTGGAAAGATCCGAATAAGCCGCGGGTAGCGATCATCGAGCACCCAGACGTGCGCCGGATGTTGCTCGAGCTCAAATCGGTGACCGAAGGCATTCGCAGCCTGGTCGTGAAGCTCGCGATGCACGACGACCAGATGCAGCTGCTGAAGGGCAAGGATGACGAGAAGGCGGCATATCACCTGGGGCAGGTCGACCTGCTGACGCCGCTGGTCAAAGCGTACGGATCTGAAGAGGCGTACCGACTGTGTGGCCTGGCGATCCAAGTGTACGGCGGAGCGGGATTCCTCAAAGACTGGCCCGTCGAACAGTACGCGCGCGACTCGAAGATCTTCTCAATCTACGAAGGGACGACCCACATTCAGGCGATGGACCTCGTCGGTCGCAAGCTGATGCAGCGGGGCGGCGCGAACGTCCAGGCGTTCGGCAAGGACGTCGCCACGTTCGTCGCCGCGAACAAGGACCACGCGACGCTCAAGGACGGGATCGCGGGTC
>JANOHG010000801.1:0-6738 GCA_031406375.1 Archangiaceae bacterium
CTTCGTCGACGGCACGAGGCCGAAGTAGCTGGCGAAGTGGTTCCCGTCTGGGAATCTCTTCATGTCCCCAGCGCCAGCCACTACGCCCACCGCGCCTCCGAAGTCGAAGCCGGGCACCCCTCCAGAACGGCCTCGCGACGCCCTCGCCCCTCTGCGCCTCAACCGTTCTCGCCAGCCCTGAAACTCACCCCCCACCACCGCGTTCGGCCGGCCCTTTGGCCCCAGCTCTCCTTCACCGCCGCAGCCCACCACCGGTTTTGTGCTTCGATCTTCCTCACCTTCGTCCAGGCATTCATCCCCAACTCCACCGCGATGCTATTTCGTGTTTCCCCCTCGGCAATTCGCCTCTTCGAGTATTCGACAACGTCTCGCCGCAATTCCTCTGAGAATCGCGTCTTCCCGTCGCTCATCACCGCCGTCGACTGAATCCGCCCCTGCAACTCTTCCTTCGTCCACCCCATCTGTGCCTTCTGAGCCAAGGCCCGACTCCGAGTGCGCCACGGAACTGCGCTCAAATTTCACCGTGGCGTACCCCACCAAATACGCCGCATAGCTCTACTTGGCGCAACGGTACTCGCCGAACGCATACGAAACTTCTGAACGAGCACAAATCTTCTGCGGCGGGTGTAACCAAGTTGCGCCCCGGGGCGCCTGTCCGCAGGTGACGATGGCACGGCGACCCACGACTCGTTGGGTCGCCATGTGCATTTCATGTGAATCAGGAGTAACTCAGCGCCACACGCTCAACACGCGGACTCAATGAACAGCAGTAGTCATCCGTATGGCCTTGGTGTTCCTGCGACCAGATTGTTGTGCCTCGCCGCGGTAGCGCTTCTGTCCGGCTGTGGCCGCGAAGGCGACAGCTTCAATCGACTCCGAATCGTCCCCGAAGCCGTTGACGTTGCCGTCGGTGGCACTCCGGTCCTCTTTGAGGGAATCGGACGGGCAACTGGCGTCGTAACGTGGAAACTGAAAGGCCCCGGCGTGCTGGATGTGACGACGGGACGCATCGTCGCATACACCCCCCCGAGCCTTCCAACGACGGCCGGAGCCGAGTTGACGGTCTTTGATGAAACCTCAAACCCGTCTACTCCGATCTCGTCGGCCTCGATTCGCTTCCCGTAGAGATCGGACCCCACCGGAGTTGCTGGTCGGAGATGAATGTCCCACAAGTACTTGGCCAATGTGTGCTGCGTTGCTGTCTGCGTTCTTTTCTCCTTGTTTCCCGGGATAGCCACAGCTGAGTGCACCGAGGGCAACACGATGCGCTGCACGCGCCCCAATGGCTGCAAGGGCGAACGGACCTGCGACAATGGTTCGTTTGGTTCCTGTGAGTGCAATCCAAACAGTTTTCCCTGCACGGCTGCGTGCGGACGCCCGAGTTGGACTCACCCGGTAACTCAGGCCTGTCTTAACCTTTCCGAAACCTGCAACAACTGCGACGACAACGGCAACGGCCAAGTCGATGAGAATCTCACATGCTCAACGGCTCTACCGTTTGTGTCCCGCTGTGTGCCGGGCTCGATTGTGGCGGCCCTGGGAACGAGCCAGTTGCCCGCCAACAACAACACGGCGGCGGGATTCGGCGGCAGGCGCGCATATGCCAACAACATTTCGTACACCCAGAACATCGTCACCAACTCCCTCGTCAAGAGCGTCACGCTGAGGTTTCCGGTAGTCGGACTCGACACCAAAGACCTGCTGAAGTTCAAGAATCTCAGCACCGGCGCGCTGGACACAGTCACCAGCACCATAGGCATGGTAACCAGGACATACATGCACCCGGGCGGTGCCCCGGGAGTGGTCGAGTCCACGTTCGTAACCGACTCAAATCTTGGACAGTCAATCGGCTGGGCAGTCGATGACGTGACGGTGTCGTGCGGAGGAACAGCGGCAACGACACCTGTAACTCTCATCGAAGACCAGGACACGCTGGCTCTTCTCACAACTGGTGACGACGCCGTCTTTTTCAGAATCCCCAACCCCGCTGCAGCGGTTTCCATCTGGATTACCTCCCCGTCTGGCGGGGCTTTTGATGCGGATTTGTATGCCGGAATCGGGTCCATCCCCTCTCGGCTTGCGAAGCTCAACTCGAAGACGGCGGGGAAGAGCGACGAGTTCGTCCATGTTCCGGCCGCTCCTGCAGGTCAGGACGTATTCATCGTTGTTCACTCTGCCTCAGGAGTCGGTCAGGCCACCGTCCGATATGCGCGGGTCAAGCCGCAGTGGGTGTTCGACCAGTCCAACCCGATTCGCGTGGGCGTTCGGTTCGCCGCAACGGCGGCCGAAATGGACAAGATCGAACTGATGGTCAGAAACGGAATGCGCTTCTTCTTCGGCATGACCGAAGGCAAGGTTCAGGTCCGAAACATCGACCTCTACAATAACGTCGGGTGGGACTTGTTTGCGTGCGGCGGGGCCTTCTGCCACGTGGCTGTCGACGGAGACACGGGTCGGGCGTACTGCGACCCGTCGGGGACGGCGGTGGTGTTCAAGGAAGAATGGAAGTCTCTCTCCTCAACGGGCAATTTTGAGTGGCTGGGTGGTCAGGTGGTGGCGCACGAATGGGGACACTGTCTGCTTGGACTGGGTGACGAGTACAAGGACCATGGCGGGCCCAAAGACGCCTGTCTGCATGGGGACGATCTGTGCAACAGCGCGATGAGCGATCAATCCAAGAATTTCAATCTTTGCAACTCACTTGACCACGCACGCGATCCTGGCGGTTCACCAAGTCGGGCGTTTCATGTGTGCGCGAACTGCAGTGCCACCAATTGCAACGGTGGCTGCAATGCCTGCTTCATGGGGCCCATCACGCAATGGGGCAAGATCCTCTCGACGGGCGCGATCTATTCGGAGCCGCCACTCACGAGCAATTTTTCCAGCTACCGCAATTTCTCGGGCTTCCCCTTCAACATCGTCCGGCGATAGGAATATCCAATGAGAGTCCTGTCCGTTGTCTGTCTTGTGGTTTGTGGCTGTAACTCAAGCGAGACTCCTCGTGGTCTCGGCGTGCAGCACATGAAGCATCCGGGTGACCTCGTCGGAATTGGTTGGCAGATCGACGATCTCAGAAGCATGGTCTTGTCTTCTCAGGTGCGGCTGACAATGACCACTCCACGAGGCGAGCATCCGCCCCCTGCCCTTTTCGAGGCGATTGCCGATGCAGTCAGGGTACGCCGCCCTGACGGTCAGTACGCTCAACTTTCATTTGATCTGACTCGGGCTGAGTACCGCGAAACTATGGACTCGGTTTTTCCTGATCCGCCAGAGGCTCGGCTCACCCTTGAAGGAACTTATTTCGAGACTGGATGGTACGAGGCAAGCATCGATCTGGGAAGACTCGGGGAGGTCGCGGCCGGAGAGCAACTGACCGTGGGGGCGGCACGAATCGACGCCAAACTGGTTGATGGCAGGTTCCTCGTCACCCGATTTTCCCACGGCTCGCAGCCAGTCGTCAGGCGCGTCGTCATTTGCGAGAACCCTGCGAAGGTGGAAGTCAGTTTCAGCGAAGGTGCCTTTCTGACCGTCCCGGCCGTCGACGCACTGAGGGTGTTCACCGAATCCGGCGCCCCGATTCCGGGTTGTCCGATGTTCGGAGAATCCGTGGCGATGGATGGTTCGAGTCGCAGCATGTCCTATTCCTGTGACCCCTACGCTCGCCTCCCTGAGACCATCCGGGTGATGCTCCCGGTGGGCGGGGCGTTGGGAGTCGAGCGAGGTGACCCAGTCCTTTCGGTCACGGGTTCAGCCTTTGATGAGCTAGTTAGGCTCGTTGACCTCCCGTCCGATGGGTCATGCAGGTATTTCGTTCCGCAGTAGTCCCCGCCGTCATCTGCCTCTGCGTCGGGCTTGGAATGTCATGTCCGCCCTCGGCACTGCCTGATGGAGGAACGGATGGGGGCGATGCCGGCTGGGAGGGTCTGAGTGCTGGTGACCGCCACACGTGCTCTGGTTCAGAGAAGTCCGTGTGGTGCTGGGGCGCGAACGAATCGTTTCAAGTCGACGGCACCTCTGCTCCCTCCTTGGGGCCCAGGCGTGTTTCAGCGGCCGTCGTCCTCACCTCCGCGGGCCGTGGCCATACCTGTCAAATCAGATTGGATGGCAGCGCCTGGTGTTGGGGTGGAAACGCTCAAGGTCAGGCTGGGCCTGGTGGACCGGCAGCCCTTACGCCAAGGCTGGCTGTAGTCAGCGCAGTGAAGACAATGAGCAGCAACGGCGATCACAACTGCGCAGTGCTGGGCGATGGTGGCGTTCTGTGCTGGGGCTGGAATGAGTTCGGCCAGCTGGGTGATGGCTCAACCGACGGCGGCAGCGTGAGGCAAGTTGCCTCCTCGGTGGCGTTTTCGCGGGTAGCTGTGGGCTCCTTTCATAGCTGCGCAGTGTCGGTCGCTGGCGAGGCCTGGTGTTGGGGACGAGCCACCGTTGGGCAGCTCGGCATCGGCTCCACAACCAGTTCGCAAGAGCTGGTCCCGCGGAGGGTTGCGTTGTCTTCTGTCGTGGCAATGGCAGCTGGCCGAGGTCATTCGTGTGCGCTCAGCAAAGGTGGCGAAGTCTACTGCTGGGGACAGAATCTGGATGGGGCGTTGGGGCTGGGGCCGGGAAATGACGCGTTCGTCCCGAAGCTGGTTCCCCTTCAATCAAGAGTCTCACGAATCTCGGCCCGCGAGGATCGCACCTGCGCGGTAGATGAGCAAAGCAGGTTGTGGTGCTGGGGCAGGAACGAGTGTCAGATTCTCGGACCAGACGCAGGTTCCGTGTTCAGCCCCGTACTGGTTGCAGACGACGTCGGCGAGGTTGCGATTGGCGAGAACCACCTCTGTGTGCTCCTCTTGGATGGCGGGCTCGACTGCTGGGGGGGCAACGCCGAGGGGCAGGTACGCCTGCCGATCTCTGTGTGCGCCCCGCGCGTTCGTATTCGGATACCGCCGTAACCGCTCAGCCGCGCAGCTTGATCGTGAGCTTCCGGTGAGCGTGCGTGCAATGAATTTAGGTCAGCGTGTAGGTAGTTTTCTCTTCGCAGGTGGAGAAACACACGATGGCAGGGCAAGGAACAAGCGCCGACGCAAGGCTTGAAGCAGTGCGAAGAGAAGTTGAGAATTGGCGCAGGTGTCGCTGCTTGGTGCCCAATAGCAGAGGTCGTGCCGCGGCTTCGTTCAACTCGACGTTTGCGCGGCGATCACCGCCACCCCAAAGCTCACCTCGACGGGTGCCGCGCAAACGCCTATTGGTTAGTGGAACGCTGCCTACCCCCCACCGGTTCGTCAGGCGTCGGGCGGCGAGCACGGCTCCGGCGGCCGCGAGCAGCCCCACCTCGACGCGAGGCGCGAGCGCGGCGAGCAGCAGGGGAGCTCTGGAGCAAGGAAAAGGGGCTGGAGCTGCTGGGCCGCAACATGAAGCTCTTCACCGACAAGGTGGAGGTCTCCGGGAAGCTGTGGCTGGGTCACTTTGGAACATCCAGGTCGCTCCGCCGAACGGGAGCGCGAGGTCCCATCGCCGAGTCCCGGCTCTCGCGCCGCGACGACGGGAAGTACTCCCACGAGACGAAGAAGGGCATCACGCTGCTGCTGACCTCCGAGCAGTTGGTCCGACGCCTGCTGTGGCAAATCCCTCCCGCCAGGCTGCATCTGACCTCGTTCCACGGACTATTCTCGTCGCACGCCGCTGCGCGAGCCACGGTGATGCCCAGCGCCGCTCCGGCTCAAGAGCCAGCCGTCGCCCGCGCTGCAGCGAAAGCGAAGAGGGAGAAGAGACCAATCCTCGATTGGGCGACGCTTCACGCAAAAACCTGGGGCGTTGACGTCTGGACCTGTCACTGCGGCGGCAAGCGCAAGGTGATGGCCCTCGTGACGAGCCGCCGCACTGCCGAAGAAATACGTACGCAGCCTCGGCCTGCTCCCGCCCTCGGCCCCTCGCCCCATCGCGCTCGCCCAGGCGCCACCCCAACTCGAGCTCCCGATGGCGTAGCGCCCCAAGGCTTCCCCGGCGACCTCCTCGCCTCCTCACCTCTGCGCCCAGCTCGCTGCGTGGCTCCCGAAATCTCCTTCCTCGCGCTCACCGTCCCCCGTTCACAACGCTCATCCCGCGGCCCACCTCCAGCCCACCCCTTCCGTTTCCCGCTTCGATTGCCCTCACCTTCGCAGTTCATGGCCTGAAGCAGGAACCCGGCAGCGCCGCTGGTGTCTTGGATTGGGCAACCCACAAACCCAGAGGTTCCCATGGCCCGCGTCAATCTGGCCCTGGCGGTGCTGTGCGCCGTCTCGGCCTGCCAGAGCTCCAAACCAAACGTCGAACCTCGTCCGCAACCCGTCCAGCTCGAAGAAAAGTCTAAAGAGGAGTTGAAGCCGGCGCCAATCGCGCAGAAAAAAGAGCCGTCGAAACTCGAAGAGTCCGCCGAGGGGAAGCTGGGGAAGAAGGTTGAGACGAAGTCGGCGGGCGTGATGGGGGTCTTCGGGGCCAGCAGCGGCTCGATGGGCTCCTCGATCGGGAACGCGCTTGGCTCCGCCGGCATCGGCACCAGCGGCCGCGGCGGAGCGACCGGAGTGGGCCACGCAGCGCTCGGCGCCAAAGGCAGCGGCGTCAGAGGCCTCGCGATGGCGGACGTCCTCGGGTCAACCGAGACGTACGGCGACAACGGGGTCAACGGCTGGGTACAGACCCAGGGCGACAAGCTGTCGACGTTCGCGGTCGACGTCGACACCGCCAGCTACACTCTGGCGCGTCGCAAGTTGCTCGAGG
>JANOHG010000835.1:0-1043 GCA_031406375.1 Archangiaceae bacterium
GAAAGACGGCAGACACCCCGAGTTCACCGGCAAGCGTGTCTGGCTCGAGTCAGGCCAGAAGGTTCGCGACAACGGGTCGCTGATGCGGTGCACGCCGATCGCCGTCTTCTTCCTCTGGGACCAGGCCGCGCGAATCAACGCGACCTTGGCCGACGCGCAGATCTCGCACTTCTCGCCCCAGTGCCAATTGGCCGCGGTCATCATCAACGCGGTGATTACCGCGGCGATCACCTACCCGAAAGAGAAGCTCACCAAGGTCGACGCCTTGAAAGCCATCGAAGCAGAGCTGTCGATCGCTGCGGCTTTGCTGGGTCGCCAACATCCGGACTGGGTGCTGCACGTCAAAGACGCGTCCGACTGGCTGCGGGCCGACATCAAAGCGTCCCAAGACGACGACCCGATGCTCTACGGCCCCGAGCTGCATCTTCACCTCCAAGCAGACTGGGCGCGGGTGACCCTGAGGCTCGTGTTGTGGGAACTGTGGCACGCGCCGACGCTCGAAGCGGCGCTGATCGACGTCATCAACCGCGGTGGCGACGCCGACACCAACGCCGCTCTCACCGGAGCGGTCTTCGGAGCAATTCACGGAGCAGCTGCGATTCCTGAACGGTGGTCACAGGAAGTGTTGGAAGCAAGCGGGCCAGGCCCCCTGTTCAGCAAATACCACCCCCGTGAGCTGCTCACGCTCGCGCAGAATCTTCCGGAACGGCCGGCGAAAGTGGCGCCAGGAGCTGCGAAAAAGTGATGACCCGAGAACTGCTGCTCGCATTCATTCGACCGATCGAACACGTCGTGCTCGCGACCGTCACCATTGACAAGAAGCCCGAAGCGGCGGTGGTAGGCGTCGTGGTGACCGACGCGCTCGAGCTCTTCTTCGACACCTCGACCGCGTCGCGCAAGTGCCACAACCTGCGGGTGAACCCCAACATCGCGTTCGTGATCGGCTGGGACGACAGCCAGACGGTGCAGTACGAAGGCGTCGCCGACGAGCCCATCGGCGACGATCTGCGCAGGCTCAAGCAGCTGTACTTCGCGCGCTTCAA
>JANOHG010000857.1:0-3118 GCA_031406375.1 Archangiaceae bacterium
CGCGGCCAGCCACAAGTTCGAATACGGCATCGACGAAATCCTCAACTTCGAGTTCGAGCTTGTGGCTGGCCGCGCCCGACAGGTCGATCTTGGGAACGGCCGGCGGCAGCGCAGCAGGTGGAGGCTCGGCGGCCGGCGGTGGCACAGGTGGTGGCACAGGTGGTGGCACAGGTGGTGGCACAGGCGGTGGTTTCGCGGGAGGCACAGGCGGCGACAACTCGGTAGGCGACGGAGGATTCCCGCCCTTCTTCACGCCAGCCGTGCCGGTCGGCTCGATGGTAATCACGCTCCAGCCCACCGAGGTGGTGACGGCGGGCTCGATGCAGTTGGTGACGTTCGGGATCCCGTTGCCGCGGGGCTCGGTGCTGCTGGCCGACGTGACGAAGATTCGCGTGCTCGACAACGGCGTCGAGATTCCTTCGTTCGTCGAATCGCAGACGCCCTGGCGGCACGCGACGAACGCGGCGCTCGACGAGAAGCACATCCGGATTGCTCGCATTCAAGTGCGGGTGACGTTCGCGACCGTCGCGCCGAAACCTCTCACTGTCTCGTGGGGAGCAGCGGCGCGCGCGCAGAACGTGGCCACGCTCGAGAACCCCCGCACCGGCTGGCACGTGGTCACCCTCGGCTCGTACCCCGCGGGCGACGCAGTCCGGGAGCCCAACGTGTTCGCGCTGCTGCCGGCCGCGATTCTGAGCCAGGGCGTGTTGCGTCCCGGCCCGATGGATGCCTTCGATGCTCAGGTTTCCGACACCCGCGATGACCCCGCGACGATGAGAGCGACCGAGCACTACCCGGGCTTTCGCGAGCAGCAGTTCGGTCACAAGAACTTCTTCTACTCGAGCATCAACGAAGACAGTGCGCTCGTCACGCCAGCGAACCAGTGTCCGTATCGTGTTCCTCCGGGGTCTACCGCGACCGTGCTCGCCACCGCCTCGGAGCCGTGGCTCTACGATCGCGCGTCGACGTTCTTCACCCTCTACTTCCGTTCGGGCTCGTTCAAGGCCCTGCGCGAAGCGGTGCGCGCCGCGGACCACTATCGGCAGAACCTCTATCCAGCGGGCACCACGCCAGACTCCGCGGTTGGCGCGTTCGTCTACAAGAACCCGACGCCCAGCGCGTACATCGGCGCGAACGGAATCATGTACAGCTACAACGAGCCGCTCGCGTACGCACTGTGGCTCACCGGAGACCCGCTAATGTCCGAGCCGATCAAGTGGGTCGCGAAGGGCCAGGAGGACGCTACCGACGAGCCGTACCTCTGGAGCCCCACGGGCACCGGCTACACCGAACGGCACGTCTCGTTTCGAATCCTCGCGCACACCATCGCGTGGGAAGTGTTCGGCGCGCTGGCCTACAAGCCGGGCGGCGCGACATACCTCGAGCGGATGATGACGGGCGCCAGCAACTTGGTGAGCCACCAGAATGGAGCCAACGGCGCAGTGCCAACGGCACGGGTCGATGGCGCACTGTGGAAACTCGGCTCACAGCAGGGCGATGGGCCTCCGACTGCGTTCGTCGCGAGCGCGTGGCTGTCACCGATCGTCGTCGACACGATGGTTCGGGTCTACGGCGCAACCGAGCGCCCAGACGTCGCGGCCTTCATTCGGCGAATGGGCACGTTCCTCAAGGCAGGAACCAAGGTCATTCCAGACGACCAATACAACGTCTCGACCAATCTGGCGAAGCCCGACTACGTCACCCTCATCGACGGCTCGACCTACGCCCCTGACGGTGCTTTCGGCGACCACGCGCTCGAGGTGTCCGGCGCGCTCGGGTGGGCCTGGTACTTCAGTCGGCTCACCGGCCAGCCAGATCCAACGTTGCGCGCCACGTCGCTCGCGCTCTACGAGACCTACGACTACTCGGTGAACTTCTGGACGCGACCTGCTGCAAATGCTTCGGGTCTGACGGCCTTTCGCGTGGCGCCGTGGCGCAAGTACAACTGGGAATATAAGCCGTCGGGCAGCTTGTCGTGGTGCCACCGGCCCTAAGTCGTAGGCTCGGCACCGCCAACGAAAGTGCACTGCTGGCGGCGCGGTAAGCTCAGGTCGAGGATCGCTGCGTACGCGATACCGCTGAAGTCTGCGGCCATTGCCAGCATCAGCAGCGCCTTGGTTTGCGCACGCCGCCACCGCAGCGAAATCACGGCTTCCAGCGCAACCTGCGATGAATCCATTTCTGCCCGCCGCGCCCGTCGCGAGCGACCACCCAGAAGTTCACGTCCTGCTCGGTGTTGTCAGCGATGAGCGGCTGCCAGGACACGCGGTGCCTCCCTTCTTCACCATCGAAGCCGACGCCGCCCGTTTCGTTCGGGCTGATCCGCCCGAGATCGGCATGCCATGAGAGCTTCCACGATTCGACCAACTCGAGCGGCTTGAGGGCAAAGCTTGGGACGGTGTAGGGCACTTGCAGGTGGGCGAACGGCAAGGGCTCGAACCGGATCCCGCCGTCTTTCCCCGAGAACTGCGGCAAGTCATTCTCAGCCCAGATTCCAGCGTCGTTTCCAAGCGCTCGGCTCGCAGCGGTGGTGATCGTCAGCCCTGGGAGATCGGGGTTCTTGTTCTGTTCCATCTGGGGGAACAGCCGGCACGAGAAGACCATCAGTTTTTGCGCGTAGATCTCTTCGGCGCCGGCTTTCACGTGAAGCACGATCGGCATCCGGAAGCCGCCCGATCCTCGGAACGGATCCTGGCTGAGGACTTCAGCCAGCAGCGGGTTGGTAAGCGCTCCTCCGTCGGAAGACGAGAACCCAGGGCTCAGCGTTTGCTTCAGCTCGAAGGCGCCAGCACCACCGTCGGGAATCAGCACCCCTGATTTCAGCCGCACGAAGTCGCCTTCGTTCGCACACTGGTAGTCATTCTGGTTGGCGCAGGCGCTCACCTCCCAACTGACTTCGCGACCTGCCCCCTTTGGATCGAGGATCAGCCAAGTCATGTCGACAGGAGAGGCATACTTCACCAACGAGTTCAGATTGACGGGGCCACCGTCGCTTCCCAAGAGCGCAAGCAGCGCACTGCAGTCAGGCGCCATCAGTTCGGGCGGCTCGAAGTTGACGGCGAGCACCCGCAGGTCCCGCACCTGGCTTGGATCATCGGTGCCCGGCACGCACGAGAAG
>JANOHG010000862.1:0-2313 GCA_031406375.1 Archangiaceae bacterium
CCTCGAGATCCCGGCTCTTCGCGAGCGAGACCAGATCCACCTCCTCGACCTTCGCGTCCCTCATCGCCGCCAGGGCCGCGGCGAGCTGACCCTTGCCGCCGTCGATCACGATCAGGTCCGGCAGATCGCCGTCGAGCACGCCGCGCTTGAAGCGCCGGCCCAGCACCTCGTGGATGCTGGCGAAGTCGTCGTTGCCGGCCACCGTCTTGACGTGGAACCGTCGGTAGCGCGCACGATCTGGCTCGCCATCCAGCGCCGCGACCTGTGAAGCCACCACTGCGGTGCCCTGAAAGTGGGAAATATCGAAGCACTCGATCCTGCGCGGCAACTTCTTCAGCTGCAGCCGATCCTTCAGACGTTCGAGCACCGAGTCCATCTCTTCCCGGGTGCGTTTGCGTTCGCTGGCGGCACGCTCGGCGTTCTGGCTCGCCATCCGCACCAGCTCGACCTTGTCGCCGCGCTGTGGAACGCAGACCTTCACCTTGGCGTCCTTTCGTTCGCCCAGCAGCTCGGCGAGGGGCTCAAGTTCAGCCCCATCGGGCGATGCGAACGCAAGCAACACCTCGCTTGGGATGAAGTTCTCTTCGTCGTAATAGAGGTTCACGAACGACAGCAGCAGCTCGGCGTCCGGAAACTGCTGACCGCTGAAGTGAAACGCCTGACCACCGTTGAGTCTTCCTCCGCGCACCCACAGTGCGTAGATCACCAGCCGATCCGCCTCGCGGTAGAACCCGAACACGTCCTGGTCGACCGCCTCGGCGGAGGCCACTGTCTGTCGCTCTAGGCTTCGCTGCAGCGCGATGATCTGATCCCTGAGACGGGCCGCCTCTTCGTACGCAAGCTTGTCCGAGGCGTTCTTCATTCGCTGGCGCAACGAATCGAGCAACGGCCCACTGCGGCCCTCGAGAAACATGACCACTGCGTCGACGTTCTGTCGGTAGGCGATGGAAGAAATCGGCTGGACGCACGGGGCTGGGCAGCGGCCAATCTGGTAGAGCAAGCAAGGTCGGCGGCGGTTCTCAAGCACGTAATCCGTGCAGGTGCGCAGCTGGAAGTATTTGTTCACTACCCGAAGGGTCTCGCGAATTGAGCTCGCTGACGCGTATGGCCCGAAGTACCGCACGTCTTTGTTCGGCGTTGATTCGCGCCGTTTCGGCTTGCCGCGATCTCCCACTGTCGCGGTGGTCACCCTCGAGGCAGACTTCACTGCGCGCACCGTTTCCAGCCTTGGGTAGGGATGCGACATGTCCACCCGCAAGCACAAGAACGTCTTGTCGTCGCGAAGCTGAACGTTGAAGCGGGGGTGGTGCTTCTTGATCAGCTCATTCTCGAGCAGCAACGCTTCCTTCTCGCTCGAAACGACCATTATCTCGAGATCGGCGAGCGTATGATCAAGCAACGCGACGAACGCTCGGCTGTCAGACGACGAGCGCGAGAAGTAGGACCGCACCCGACTCTTCAGGTTGACGGCCTTGCCGACGTAGATCACGCGACCACCGGCGTCCTTCATCAAATACACGCCTGGACTCGCGGGAAGATTCGCGAGCTTCTGCTCGAGCGCCGGCGTCATCGGCTACCGCTTCCGAAAGTACTTTCGCGGCTGCGCACGTTTTCCCATCGACCGCTGCTGGGTCTGTTCCTTCGGCTCCTTCAGCAGCGCGCGTGAGGCGGGCTTCAACCCGAGGTCCATGTCGCGCAGCAGCAACAATCTATCGCGCTCGACTGCCGCCTTCTCGAATTCCGTCTCGTCTGCCAACGCCACCATTCGCTTCTCGGTGTCTTTGATCAACTTCTTCAATTCAACGCTCTCGAGCAGATCCGCGCCTGGCTCGGCGGCCATTGGCAGCGCCGCCGGGTCGGCGTCATAGAGAAACTGCGACATGTCGGCGATGTTCTTCCGAATCGAAACCGGAGTGATCGCGTGCTCGACGTTGTAGCTGCGCTGGATCTCGCGGCGCCGGCCTGTTTCTTCGAGCGCGAGCTTCATCGAATCGGTGATCGAGTCCGAATACATGATCACCCTGCCCTTCAGGTTTCGCGCGGCGCGACCGATCGTCTGAATCAGCGAGACATGAGACCGAAGGAACCCTTCCTTGTCCGCGTCGAGAATCGCGACCAGTGACACTTCAGGGATGTCGAGGCCTTCGCGCAGCAGATTGATGCCAACCAACACATCGAAGACGCCCTTTCGCAGGTCGCGAATGATCGCCGTCCGCTCGATCGCGTCGATGTCGCTGTGAAGATACCGCACCTTGACGCCCACATCGGCGTAGTACTCGGTGAGGTCCTCCGCCATCCGTTTGGTCAGCGTGG
>JANOHG010000915.1:0-4533 GCA_031406375.1 Archangiaceae bacterium
GTGATGACGAAGCTTGGAATCGCGACGATGAACGGCTCACTTGCTGTCGTGCAGTCGGTGAAAGTCGCGAGCGGATCGCTGGACGTGGACCAAGCGATCAAGGGCAAGCTTGTGTGGCAGGGCGCGTGTGATGACTTCCTGGACATCGACGTCACCCAGAAGGTCGCCGCCAGCGCGTTGACGCAAAGCTCGGGTGGCGTCTCGATGGTACTCAAGGGCAAGGTGATCGACACCGAGGGGACGTTCACCTTCGATGAAACGGTGAGCGTGACTCCCGGCAAAGTCAGCGTCGAAATCTCACACGAGAAGAAGTAGTTTCAAAATCAACACGCTTGACTGTCTTTTGCAGCGCGGAATCCTCGGACGAGTGTTCCGCGCTTTGCAATTGAGCGCTAGGTTGAATCGGTGAGTCGCAAAGTTGCCAATGGTGAGCCGGTGCGGCTGAAGGTCACCTACAAGACCCCGCTCGCGCTGATTACTGAATTTACCCGAAGCGTCGGCAAAGGCGGGGTCGCCCTGGCGAGCCGAAAGATGGCTCCAGTCGGCACCCGCTTTGTCTTCGAGTTGAAAGTGAAGGGCGCGGCCGAGTTGGTCGAGGTGCATGGAGAAGTGGTGAGCGTGGCACCGCAATCAGGCGGCATGTTCCTACTCAACATTCGCTATCACCAGCCCGACAACCGCGAGGGGCTCGACGCGGTGCTGCGCCGCATCTTCGAAGCTCAACAGTTCGAGAAGATTCGAAAGCACGCTCGCATCCCCCTGCAGCTGCGCGCAATCGAGGACAAGCCGAAGTCGATCGCCTACCTCGTGCGCGACATTTCGTTGGGTGGCCTGGGAATCGAGCTCGAGTCGTCGCACGTGCCATCGTGGGTGAAGGTGAATGAACCGGTGTTCCTCGAGCTGACGCTGACGGTGGGTGTGCTGGCGCTTCATGGCGAGATTCTCTGGGTGATGGCGCCGCCGAAAGATCGCGCGACGTTGATTAACCCGAGCTTCGGCGTGGCCTTCGGAAGGCTGCGCGCGGACACTGCGAATCGGCTTGAGAAGATCCTGACCTTTCGGGGGCTGCCGCCGCCACCGTGGAAAGCGAAGATCAGCTTTGGGAAGAACGCCATCGCGCGGATGCCATAGCTTTCAGTTCTTGTTACCCAACCGTAAAGTAGAAAGTCGCCCCGCCCCCCGTCCCGCTCTCTGCCCAGGCTCGGCCGCCGTGGCGTGAGATGACCCGGTGAACGATCGCGAGGCCGATGCCTGTTCCTGGAAATTCCTTTGCGTCGTGAAGTCGTTGAAAAGCAGTGAAGAGTCGTTCGACCTGCGTGGGGTCGAAGCCAGCGCCGTTGTCACGCACGAAGAAGTTGCGCCGGCCGTCCACCGTAGTGACGCCAAACTCGATCTTCGGGTGAACGATTCTTTGGGTGAATTTCCACGCATTGTTCAGCAGGTTCTCGAGGACCACCTTCAACAGGCGGGGATCTCCATCGACCCAAACTGGCGCGGCGATGGTGAGCTCGACTACTGGGCTCGGGTTCGCGGCCACCAGGCCGGAACAAACTTCGCGCACGACCCCACCGAGATCGACGGTTTTGCGCTGAAGCTCGACCCGAGTCACCCGCGCGAGGCTGAGCAGATCATCAATCAGCTCACCCATTCTCTGCCCTGCATTGAAAATGCGCTGCAGATAGCTCTTTCCCGAGTCATCGAGCTGAGCCGAGTGGCTTTCCATCAACAGCTGGCTAAAGCCGGTGATCGCCCGCAGAGGTGCCCGCAGATCATGGGACACCGAGTAACTGAAGGACTCGAGCTCACGGTTCGCCACTGCCAGCTCGGCGGCCTTTTCTTCGAGCTCCTTATTGAGCCGCCGCAGCAGGGTGTTTTTCTTCGCCAGCTCGACGAAGACTTCGACCTTCGAACACAGCACCTCGGGCACGATCGGTTTGGTCAGGTAGTCAACCGCGCCTAACGCGTAGCCCTTGAAGGCGGCGGCGTCGTCGCGAATTGCGCCGGTAAGAAAAATGATCGGCGTGTTCGCCGAACTCGCGCGTTGTCGAATCAAGGTGGCCGTCTCGAACCCGTCCATCCCTGGCATTCGTACGTCGAGCAAGATGACGGCAAACTCGGTGCGAAGCACCTGCTGCAGCGCCTCGGTTCCCGACCGCGCGGTGACGATGTTCTGACCCAGCCGCTCGAGCACGGCTGCCAACGCGACCAACCCATTGGGTTGGTCATCGACGAGCAGGATGCTGACGGTGGCTGGTCGGTCACTGTTCATTTCTGCACCGACGCGTGTCCCGCTGTGGGGAGCTCGTTGAGGCGCATCCAATAGGAGACGAGCTGATGCACGGCTTCAACCAGCTGCGCAAAGTCGATCGGCTTGCGCACGTAGCTGTTGGCCCCGAGCTGATAGCCATTGACGAGATCTTCCTCTTCCCTCGACGAGGTGAACAGAACGATCGGCTGAAGCCGCGTGGATTCGGTTGCCCGAACGCGCCGAAGGACCTCAAGTCCGTTGAGCCGAGGCAGGCCGAGATCGAGCAGCACTAGGCGCGGAGCGGGCGACTGGCTGAATAAGTATTCAAGCGCTTCGACCCCATCGGTCGCGTGAACGATCTTCTCGGTGACGTTGTTGCGAGCAAAGGCGCGTTGAATCAGCTCAAAGTCGTCAGGGTTGTCTTCCACGAGCAAGATGATCTTTTCCCTCATCTGGTTCGTCCTTTGAGGAACAGTCGACCCGAACGAGGTCAGCCTTCCTGGAAACCGGCTCAACCGCCTTCAGAGTAGATTGGGAATTCACCGCGCAGCGCAATTAACTTTCTCATCGGGATGCACTTGCGAACGGTCATACCTGCTGATGCGTTGGCGAGCGGTGATGAGCAAGAGACCAGTTCGGATGGGGACCCCTAATCGAGGCGGCCCGCCCACGCAGCGTCGACAGTCGTTGCCATCCTGTGCCGTGGGCGATGCCGGTCGAATAAGCGGCGCCGAGTTGCTCTTCGTCCGCATTGTCCCTGTCATTTCGTCCCAGGGAGAGAATCAAGGGGCGATGTTGGGAAGGACGAGGCGGCCCGATAGTCGTTCGTGGCGATTAACTGCGCAGGAAGGTTTTGGCGCGCGCTCACGTCCTGGGCCACTTACACAGCCCCCGTCGGGCGCGGCAGTGTTTAGTATCGCTTGCGCCATGAGCGATCAGCGATACCGGAAGCGACTGCGCCATCCTCAAGCTCCGTTGTGTTGAATGAAAAGTTGCTGGCGACCGGTCGTACAAGATACTCGCCGATCATGCGTACGTCGCTGGCCATCGCCGCCGTTGTGGCAGTCTTTTCGGTCGGCTGCGGCCCGACCGTCGGAGACCCGTGCACGACAGGCGCCGAGTGCGGGCGTGGCGCGCTGTGCATCAACCGCGACTTTTCGCCCGGCGGCTACTGCACGATCGGCTGCAAGGTCGAGAATCCGAACACGGGTTGCCCGACCGGCTCGACTTGCGTGCGGGACGCGCTATCGGCGAACTCTCCAGCGTGTTTTCGCACCTGCGTTCGTCTTACCGACTGTCGCAACGGCTACACCTGTCGGGCGGTGAACGACTCGGTGACCATCTGCGTCGGGGCGATCGGTTTCTAGAATCGACGCTGTTCATCGTCCTGAATCGGGCGCAGCGGGACGCGGGTAAACGAGGCAGGCGGTGTCGAAGACGCGCTTCTCGTTCGGCAGCCAGTTCGCCGCGACCGCCCGGGTGGCGTTGTGCATCGTCGTGCCGTAGGTGGGCATGAAGCAGACGTCAGGCGCCTGCGTGAAGCGCTGCTTGATTCGAAGCAGCCCGTTCTGCAGCGTCACCAAGTCCAGCGATCCGCCCCGGGTGGGAACGGTCGGACCTTTGGGGTCACCGCCCGCAAGTTTCCCCATGTTCGTCTGCAGCTCGAACCCATCTGAACGCTGAACGATGCGAAGCTTCCCCCCTGCGGGTTCCTCGAGCCACGCGTTGAAGTTCGCCTCGTCGCGCAACGTCACGCGCCACCCCAGCCCCGGAACATCAGGAGACCGAAGCCAGAGCTCAGCGTTTGCGTCATCGAGCAGTGCGAGCAGTTTCAGCACTTGCGCGAGGTAGGTCTCGTCATCGAAGGCCAGCACAACCGCTGCTTGCGCGCCGAGTTTCGTTTTGAAGTTCTCGAGGGAAATGCTCTCACCGGCGAGTGTCAGTCTCTCTCCAGCCACGTTGAGGTTCAGCGCTGATGCAGAGGTCGCGGACCCCACGAAGGTGAACGGCTTGACAGTGTAGGTCCCTTGGCTGTCGACGCCCGCATCGCCGGACACCCGTTCAGCAATCAATGGCTCGAGAGGCACCGGCTTTTGCAGTGGCGCAGCGGCGGCTTGGGGCTTCTGGGTGCATGCGGCGAGCAACACGACCAGGGCCACCCACCTCATGGAAACGCTCGCGCCACGCAGGCAGCGTTTGCCAGGCCCTTTTCGACCGCATCGCGCGCCGCTTGCTTTGGTTCGTCGAACAGCATCTGTCCATCGAAGCGCTTGGGATCCGCGGCG
>JANOHG010000927.1:0-1813 GCA_031406375.1 Archangiaceae bacterium
CCTTGTTGCTGACGATCAGGTTGAGCACCGCGACCGAGGTCTCGTTGATGTCGTTGATCAGCGACTGGGTCCGGCCGTTGAGGACCGAGAAGAACACCAGCGCCGGGATCGCGACGAGGAGACCGAACAGGGTGCAGTTCATCGCTTCAGAAATACCTGCAGCGAGAATGGTCGCTTTGTCAGCCGGATTGACGTTCGCTACCGCTTCGAAACAGCCGATGAGGCCGTTCACGGTTCCAAGCAGACCCGCGAGCATTGCAGCGTTACCGAGCATCGCGAGGTACCCAGTGCGCGCCTCGAGCTTGGGCGTTTCACGCAACGCAGCTTCGTCGAGCGCTGCCTGAACCTCCTCTTCACCTTTAGGGACGTTCATCAGGCCAGATTTGATGACGTTGGTGAGTGGAGTCGGCTTTTGACCAGCGACGTAGTTGATCGCCTTGTCGAGGTCGCCTGCATAGATGTGCTTCTTCAGCCCGCGAAGAAACCCGTCTTTGTTAATCGAAGCAGAGAAGAAGAGGACAATGATGCGTTCGATCACGATTGCAGCGGCGATCACCAAACACAGCGCGATCGGGTACATGCCTGCAGCGCCATCCGTCCAGCGCTTCGCGATCAGACTGAAAAGGCCACCTTCACCACCACCATGCGCAGCTTCGGCGGCCAGCAGGCTGAGATTCCCAAAGTTCATTGCGGTGTTGCCTCCGAGTTACTGAGAGCCATCATGGCGCCCGTACCTGCCCACCTCGTAGTGGAGTGGATCAGGATTTATTCCGACAGTCCCAAAAAAGACGGCGGACTCTACCCAGCGTAAAAAATGGGTGTCAATCTCTCCACCGCCCAAACGACGAATGAACTGAAAGGTCCCACTTCGGCGGGCAAGGATTCCAAAGACAATGGCCCGGAAGCGACTGGGAGAGCTGCTGCTCGAAAGAAGCGCGCTGACCCAACCTCAACTCGACGCGTGCCTCGCGGCGCAGAAGCACACCCATCAGCGGCTGGGCGTCCTGCTCGTGGAAAAGGGGTACATCACCGAAGCGCTGCTCTCTTCGGCCCTATCCGAAGCGCTTGGAATTCCGCTGGTGAATCTCGACCTCGCACCCGACTGGAGCGCGGTTCACATGTTGCGACCGCGGTTCTGCCAACAGAACGACCTGTTCCCTTTTGGGCTCGACCGAACGGGCGAACGAAAGCAACTGCTGGTGGCGATGGCGGACCCACTCAACACGTCTGCGCTTCAAGAGATCGAATTCACCACCGGGCTGAACGTCGCGGTTCGCCTCGCCCCACAGTCGGCCATTCGCGCCGCCATCATTCGGTACTACCACAAAGGTCAAGTCGCACCCGTCGCAGCGCCCGCGGTGAAGCCAAGGGTCGCAGTGGTCAATCGCGCGCCCGAAGATGACGAGCATGAAGACATCATCGTCGGGGAAGAGCTTCCGTCTGAGACGGGGATGACGCTGAAGGAGGACATGGCGTTTCTCTTCGGCACTCCAGTCGAGCCCGAGGCAGTCGAAAAGCTCGAGAAGAAATTCTGGGCGCTGATGCGGGTGCTCGCGCGCAAAGGCCTCGTCACTAAGGAAGACTTCGCGCGCGAGCTTGACGAATCCGACGGGTGAGCACGCAAGCTCTCCGGCCGGGTAATCCGAACTCAGGCCCTTAGCTTTCGATGACGGTGACCGCTGGCAGGCGCAGGGTAAACGTCGTCCCCACGCCGACGACGCTTTCGACGGTAATCGTACCGCCGTGGTTCTCGGCAATTCCCTGGACAATCGACAAGCCCAAGCCGGTGCCTTTTCCGTCTGGCTTGGTGGTG
>JANOHG010000945.1:0-4246 GCA_031406375.1 Archangiaceae bacterium
CAGATTCAGCTGAGGAACCGTTTTTCCTCGGGTCCGAGCCAGAACGCCTGGAAAAACGACGGAAACCGCTGATCGAGATTCATTGAGGACTACCTCCGGGATTGGGTGAGCACTTCCATGAACCGCTGCAGGGCTTGAGCGGTGAGAATAAAGTGGCGCAGCACTGGCTCCATCTCTCGTCGCGCATGCTCCAGACGAGATTCGAGGCTGTGTGAGCCTTTGGCGCTCGCCACCAACCCTTCCAACTCGCGCGCCAACTCCTCAGTGTAGGACGCCAGCGGAACCAGCAATGCAAACAGATGAACTTCGCGGTTGGTCCAACGCTGAGGATCGGCGGCCACAGATCCTTCGGTCTGTAGAAGATTGCACGCGCGATCGACCAGCGCGAAATCCCCGCGTGCTTTGTGGACCCGCGCGATCAGGTTGCGTCGGTGAAGCGCTTCGATCGCAACCGTCACTTCGCTCGGCTTCAGAGTGCAGACCCGCTGTGCCTCCCAGATCAGCGTCAAGTACGTGCGGTGGACCTGCTGAATCGCCACCCGCAAGCACAGGCTCAGCCAGCGCTTGCGCCGCGTGGTTGTTTCGAAGGCATGGGTGAATTCTCGAATGCCTTCGGTGACGTCGCGGTGGGCGTCGATGCTCATCGTCAATAGAATCGGTACAAAGGGCACTGCGCTCGCGGTCGAATCAATGGTTCGCGCCATGAGAGTCCTTTTGCAGAACGACTCGAGAAGAGCGCGCCCCCTTCCGCCGAACAGACTTTCCGGCGTCGCGCTCTTCCCGATTGTCGTTGCCTGACGGGGCTAAGGCGACCCTGCTCTGGGTCACGTTACAAACAAAGTGACGGTTCTGAAAATTTGTGGGACGAGTCGAGGAAGACTCCGCCGGGCGAGGGCAACACTGAAGGCGGTGCGCCATGACAGCGTCGCTGGCACAGCGCCTGGCCGGACTCGGACTGCACGCCGCGGCTGACGCCCTCGACGACATCGTCGCGAAGGCCACCCAGAAGCGCTGGGGCCCCGTCGAGCTGCTCTCGCACGTCGCGGACGTCGAGACGGCCGAGCGGGCCCGGCGCAGCGTCGAGCGGCGGATGAAGAGCTGTCGGCTCGGCCGCTTCAAGCCCATGGCCGACTTCGAATGGAACTGGCCGACTCGCATCGACAGAGACGCCGTCGAAGCCGCCGTGCGCCTCGACTTCCTCGCCGAGAATCGCAACATCGTCCTCATCGCCGCGCAGGGGCTCGGCAAGACGATGGTCGCTCAAAACATCGCGCACCAGGCGGTGCAGCACGGCCACACCGCGCTCTTCATCACCGCCTCGCAGATGCTGCTCGACTTGTGCGGACAGGAATCCGCGCGCGCCCTCGAGCGCAGGCTGAAGCACTACGCGCGACCTACCGTGCTCTGCATCGACGAGGTGGGCTACCTCCCCTACGACGGGCGCAACGCGGACCTGCTCTTCCAGGTCGTGTCCCGCAGGTACGAGCAAAAGCCTCTCATCCTCACCACCAATCTTGCCTTCGGCGACTGGGCTCAGGCGTTCCCCAACGCGGCCTGCGCCACCGCTCTGATTGACCGCGTCGTCCACCACGCCGACATCATCGCGATCGAGGGCAAGTCCTACCGGCGCCGCGATGCCGAGGCCGACGCCAAGAAGCCGAAGCCCCGAAAGTAGGTCAGCTCCGGGTGGCCGGCGGTGGCGTCAGCAACGCGCCGCCGCCTTCGCGCCCTCGATCCAGATTTCTGCGGATCTCGGTGACCGCCAACAACCGGCAGCTGTGCCTGGCGCTGGGGCTACATCTCCAGAGCTTCTTCCTAAAGCCCCCCTTGTCCCGCTTATCGGTTACACTAGGGAAGTCCTACCTGTCCCACTTGCCCGTCATCGGCCCCCCACACGAGACAAATGGGGTCGCTCGAGGCCGCGAGCGTTCGGATCGATGCGCGACCGGCGGCGAAAGACGCAATGGTTTGTCCGGTGCCGACGGTGACGACCTTGATCGTCCCATTTTTTGTACCAACGGCAATGGCGAAGCCCTTTTGTCCAAGGAAGCACAAACTCTCGATTTTTCCCATCGGGACGGTGAAGGTCGGCACCATGTCACGCCCAAAAAGAGTCAGCTTGCCATCGTCGCTGGCAGAGGCAAAGAGCTGACGGTTGAACGACACAGCGACGGCGCGAATAGGGCTCGTCCCGGACTGTGCGGTTGCGATCTTCTTTGCTTCGATTTTTTCTGCTGTCTGCGAAAGTCGCAGCCAATGCAGTGTGCCGACAGCCGTTCCGCAAAAAACAAGCTCGAGGTCGTCAGAAAAATCAATGGCGCGAATCTCTCCCGAAAGCGCATCCCATGTATCGAGCACCGTGCGCTTCTGCACGTCGACGACTTGCACCAAAGGCTTGGCGTAGCCAAACGCCGCCCTGGTCCCGTCCGGTGACAGAGCGATTGCGCGCACGGTACTCGATGAGTCAAGCGGACAGGCCCGCTTCACCCACTTGGCGAGATCCCAAACCTCGGCCTCATCTCCGCTTGCAACGACGGCTATTGACGCTTTTGCGGCGATGGCGGCAAGCGCTTTGCCCGCGATCTTGCCCGTCGTTGGTGTGAACTCGTCTTTCAAAACGTTCCAAAAACCACACTCTCCATTCTTGGTCACGACACTCAGTTGTCGTCCGCTCGCGGACACGCCGATCCCGAGCACTGCCGACGCCATTCCTGGTGCGACAGCGCGAACTTCTTCGCGTTTGCGCGTCTCGACCGGTTCGGGTTCGACCGTGGTCTCGCCGTCGCAAAATAGCGCCGCTACGAGTCCAAAGAATCCCTTTCGACGCGGCACTGTTACCGCTGCGGTCGCTGCTGGCGTGGGAACCACCTTCCACTTTGCCTTGGTGCGTTCGCCGGGCCGCGTCCAAAGGATCTTCCACCGCGGCGCGAGCTCGAGCATGGAGAGCGCCGCGTTTGCCGACGCCAGCCAGGTCGGCAGCACCGGTTTTGCGGGCTCGGTAGACGCTCGCTGGCTTGATTTCTTCGACTTGTGCTTCTTCTGCTTTTTCTGCTTCTTGAGCGCGGTCTCGAGCCGGGGAGCGTCAAGTGGTTTGCCGGCGAGTGCAGTACGAAGCGTCGCTGCAAGACGTTGCACGTCATCGGACTCGATGGCCTCAATGGCCTTCCACAACGCCGACACCGAATCGGAAAAATCTTCGCGGACGAAGATAAGGTTGTCGCCGGTGTGAAATTGTTCCCACAACGCAGGCCTGTGTTCGAGGGCCAGCACGGACAAATAAATGACGAGCGCGGAAAAACGATCCAGACCAGGACCAAACTCGGTCTCGTTGCGTTTGGGATGTTGATACGAGCGATGCCCAAGCTCCGTCGCTGCGCGACCGTCGAGTGCGGGCACCCACATGCCGTCGTAGTCAACTAGTAGCAACTCGTCGTCGCGCACAAGAATGTTGCCCTGCTGCAAATCACCGTGCGCGATTCGATTTTCCTCGAGTGCGGAGAGTAGTACCAAGAAGCGCGCGCGAAATGCGGCGAGCACGCCGCGATTTTGCACGTTGTCCTCGATGTACCGATGCAGGAGCTTGCCGTCCACCCACGCCATTTTGACGATTGGATACCAGGCACCGCGAATGCAGATACCGTCGCGCACAAAGTTGAACTCCGTGCCAAAAGACGCCCCTGTCTTGCGCAGATGCTTGGAGATCGCCTCGTAACGCTCCGCGTGATCGGTGATCGGACGAAGAAAGCAACGAATCGCCCACGTCTCTTTACCTGTGACACCCTTATAGACCACGGCGTTTCCGCCAGTGGCAGGTTTGGGCATCCCAAAGCGGTCGAGCTCGATGGCCGTGGCTTTCAAACCCGCGTCTGAAAACGCTTGCGAAGGGTGCTGAATCGCCTCGTGGTACTCAGTCAGATCGGGCCAGCCCACTAGCGTTCTCCCTCAAAAGTAACGCGAACGAGGGTCACGTCGTCGTTGCGCATGCCGTCCTTGCGTGCGTAGGCGACGAAGGCGTCGAACTCATCCTGGCTGCTGAGCCCGATGACGTCGTTCCATACCGGTGTTCCATCTTCTTTGCGGCGCAGGAGCCAGGCGGCGATGGCGTCCGTCGTGGCGAGCATGACGTCGCGTTCGCGCAGCATGCCTTCGGCTACTCGCTGATGGTCTAGCAGGGCCTGACCGGTTGCGAGATCGGTGCCGACGAGATAGGGCGAGGACCCAAACTCTTTCGATTGAGTGAGTGGGA
>JANOHG010000950.1:0-7484 GCA_031406375.1 Archangiaceae bacterium
GACTCAGCGAGCCGGCACAGCAGACCGTGTGGGAATTCTTGAAGCCGTGGCTCGAGCGGCAGGTGCTCCCCGGCGGATCGCCGAAGGACAACCTCAAGGGCATCGTTCCACTGGGCCTCGACGAGATGATCCGCACCGCCGCTTCGCTCGAGCTGCTCGCTGGGGAAGAAAAGGAGCTGATTGGCGGGTGGGTGCTTGCGCGGCTGCAAGATCCTTCGAGCTCCGGTGGGCCGTGGGCGTGGTCGCTGGGTCGACTGGGCGCGCGCGTTCCGGTGCATGGGTCTTCGCACCGCGTCGTGTCTGGCGAGCGCGCCGAAGCGTGGACCCGCGCGTTGCTCGAGCGTGGGCTGTTGAAAATCGACGGCGCTCCCTTCGCCGTCACTCAGCTTTGCCGCCGCACCGGTGACCGCACGCGCGACGTCAGCGAAGCGCTGCGGTCAGAAGTCTTGGCGGCGCTCGAAGCGGTCAAATCGCCACCCGCCTGGAAGCAGCTGGTGGCCGAAGTCATCGCACTCTCTGCGGCAGACGAAGCGCGGGCGCTGGGCGACACGCTTCCAGTCGGGCTCAGTCTGGTCGGTTGATGGGTCCGTCGCGCTTCGATTTCGCTGAGGTCTACGTTCCTGACCACCTCGAGTCGAGTTTCCCTCCAGGTCACCGTGCGCATTGTCATCCCGCTTGCCCACGCTGCGAGGAACGCGACGTCGCGAAGTGGAAGCATGCGTTTCTAGCGCCACAGCTTCGAATCGGCGAGGGTCGGATGTCTGGCCAGGAGCGCACGACGCCCCTGCTGCGCGCGGGCTCGCCAGCCCTTGCCTCGCTTGTTGGCGTCGTTCCACGCGGAGTTGAACGCTCTCACTTGGCCATTGAGCAGGTGCCACTTTGCGAGCGCGGCGACCTGCTCGAGGTCCTTGGCCACCTTCGACCGTTCGGCAGTTCGACGCTCGGCTGAGACGATCAGCTTGTGGACCGCGAAGCGCGCCGGCGAAGGGATGTTTGCCAGGCGGTGGCTGAAGTCGCGCAGGGGGCGACCCAGAAACCAAGGCCAAGATTCCATATGGCAAGGTGAAGAGCGGAAAGGCACCCGCGGCGCTGAAGAGGAAGACCTCTTTGGTCAACGCAAACACGCCGTCGCTACGCGCGTCTTCGACCACCCCGTCGTTCGAAGCCGGGACCATGGCCGTACTGCCGTCCGAGGTCAGAACAGGGCTGGATCGCTGTGGCAGCTCGCGAGGATGGCCACACCCGACGGCGAGAAATGAGAGGGACGAGCCCTTGACGCGCTGGCCCTTGAGCCGACGGTAGCGGCGAGGCGCTCAGCCGATCAGCCGGGGCTCTCGAGTGCCTGGACGCGTTCGGCAAGAGCTGACAGCTGACCCGCGTCAGCTTTGGTGTCGAGCTTGTCTCCCAGCGCCTGAATATCGACGCTGTTCTGGCGAACTACCGCGCTTAGGTCTTGAAGGTCGGCACTGGTTTTCAGAATGTCGGCGCTGTTCTTGCGAATGTCGGCACTGTTTTTCAGAATGTCGGCACTGTTCTTGAGAATGTCGGCACTGTTCTGGCGAACTACTGCGCTTAGGTCTTGAATGTCTGCACTGTTTTTTAGAATGTCGGCGCTGTTCTTGCGAACGTCTGTGCTCAGGCTCCGCACCGCGACTTCGAGCACATCAATGCGCGACGACAGTTTCTGGTCCAGACCCAGGATCTGTCTCTCGAGTGCTTCTCGGTTCGAGGTCACCGCCTCGATGACAACCCGCTGCTGTTCCTCGATCCTCTCGAGGATGACGTTCTGGCGTCCGGTCGGAGTTGACGTCGCACCGCTAGCGCGAGGGGCGGACTTCTTCGCGCTGCGACCTGTTTTTTTCTTCGCCACGGAGGCATCTTCCATAGCGCAGGTCGCGCCAACAAGCACTCCAAGTTCCATCGCCTCCGATCTCGCCCCGGTGCTTCTCGGGCAAGCCGGACTGGCTTTCGATCTGATTCGCAGTGGTCGCGCCAAAGATTCCTTCGGGTGAGTTCCCCCGCCTCCGGTACTACGGCGCACTCCGACTTCCTGGCACCCTTCCCGTTCGCTCGAGGTTGTTGCCCCTTGCTTCCCGGTACCACCCTGGCCCGGCGTGGAAATGCCTGGAGTTCTCAGGTTTGCTGTGACGCCCATTCCGCTGGCTGCCGTGCTCTCAGACCCCGGTAGAGTTGCTCGCGCCTCGCCAATGCCGGCGCGCTCAATCTTGCCGACCCCGATGACAAGGAGGCCGACCTCCGCGACGAATATATTTCGGGGCTCCATCGCACAGCCGCTTCACTCACTGTCTACGCTTCGAAGCATGGGTCTCCCCAGTGCCAGTCGGGTAGGAGGATGGCGCGGAACGGGCTTCGAATGATGCCGACGTTTCCATTCTCCCCCCTAAGATTCCGTACGGCGGGTTTTCCCCAGTACGGCTCCAAGGCCAGCTTTCCAGCGCGTCGGTCGCCCTTCACGCCGCTGGGTATGACTACGGTGCCAACTGGTCCATTGCACCGGCAGGACTTGCACCTGCTGGAAACGCCGCTGAGCTTCGCTGCACCGCAAGACTCGTTTACGGCCGGCTGGCTAGGCTTTGACCGTACGGCTTTCGCCGCTTGGGCTTCTTCCGCGAGTTTCAGGTCACATCGGCTTCCTCCTTCCTCTCGCGCCAGGCTTTCCCTTCACGCAATGTCCCGCATATCGGTTGACGACCGCTCCGCCGGATTGGGAGATGTCCGTCAGAGGGCGAGGGCGGTGGGCGCAGAACCTGGAGCGGGCGTGGAGCCGGGCTCAGGCTCGGCCCTGGGGGTGGGCTCGGCGGGTTGCTGGGTGACGAGGGACCGCAAGTTCGCGTTGGGCGCGTAGGCGCCATGGAACGACCCTCGTCGTCCTCAACCGCAGTGCCGCTTTCGAAGCTGCGTGTCCAAGTAATTGGAATTGTTTGGAGTTTGCGTACTACCGAATTTAGGAAACGATGTAGGACATTTGCAGACAATGTCTGCCAGTCACGGGCTCACTCGATTCGCTAAGTGAATTGGTCGCGGGCCTAAAAGCCGTAGCAACACATAGAAAGGAACGCCAAACATGACGATTCGAATCGATCGCGGCCGCCAATTTCAAATGGGTGATGCTTCTGTGCAGGTGTTCGACGGCGCTGGCCAGGCAGGCAGTTTCCTGCAGAAGGCAGCCGAGAAGCTGGCGACGCAGAAGATGACAGTGACGCTCGAAGCAGGGGGGCAGCCTGTCAAGCTCACGACCGCGGACGAATGGAAAGCATTTCTCAACGAGCACTGCCACAGCAAAGAGCAGTCAGCAAAGTTCGCGGACAAGTTCGGAATCACCTTCGGCGACTTCATCAACGTCATCGACGATGCGGCCGCTGCGGATGATGTCGGTGTCGAGCTCGACCTGCGGCCCACTTCCGAGCTGTCGAAGCAGCTGTCGTTGGACGCGCTCGACGGGGATTACGGCGCGAAGTTGATCAAAGACGCAAAGGTCAACCTCACCGGAGCCTCGGGGACGCTGATTGAAGCGATCGCTGCGGGCGTGCCGACCATCACCAAAGAAATCCTCACCGGCTCGTTGGGTGCGAGCTGGGATAGGGATCGAACTGAGCAAGAATCGTGGGCCGATTTCAAGCTTGGAAACGGCTCATCACGCGCGTTTCGCGACAACACGGGGCCGACCCCGTTCGCCAAGTTGTACCAACCCAAGTTCGACGACGCCGAGGCTCTCGCGCTGGTCGAGAAGTTCGCGCTGCCGCTTCACCTCGAGGTCGGCCGCACTCCGAATCCCGACGGCAGCGTGCGGTTCCAGGACGGAAGCGAGATGTTCCGTGAGACGTATTTCGACGACCGCAACGGCTCGCTGTCGAAAGCGGGCGCTTCGGTGCGTGCGCGGGTTCGCTTCGACGACGACCCTCCGTTCACTGTCAATCGGGTGCTCGTGCAGGCGAAGGAAGGTCGCGTCGTCGGCGGAGACCGCAGCGCGGTGCACAAATTCGAGAAGCGGTGGGAGGGCGCCAGCTCGGTGACCGAAGAGTCGGCAAAGAGCCAGCTGGTGAACGGAAAGGAGACCAACGGCCAGCCGTTGGTGGTCTCGCAGAAGCTCTACAAGCTGGCCGCCGACAAAGGCTCACTGCCTGCCGACGGAAACCTTCAGCTTGAGCCGAAGTACATCGTGCTGCAGAAGCGTCGCAGAACCCATTTGCAACTCGACACGACGAGTGAGGTCCAGACGCGCCGTGCGGGCGTGCAGTCCGAAATCGAAAAACTGAAAACCGCTGGCACGCCAGTTCCCGATTCGCTCACCCGGTTTGCGAGCAAGCTCGATGAGCAGCTGAAGTTCCTCACCGACGCGAGTGCCTTGCTGCAGAAGTACGGCAAGTACATGCCGTCGGGCGAGTGCTTCATCATCTCGGCAGATCGCTACAGCGTCTACGACCCAGCGGCACGAAAGGCAGACAACCCTCCGACGGACATCGATGACGAGGTCGGCCGGATTGGGCGCGGACCGCTGCACGTGGAAGCCGAATGGGATGCGGCGTCGTCGGATCCGTTCGAGGAAGCGATTGAAGAGATCGACAAGCGAATGGCCGCGATCCCCGTGCCTGGAAACCTTGACGAACTGAAGGCCGACAAGACCGCGATCGAAGCAACCCGCGAAGTCTTCCGCAAAGATGTCTCGCAAACTGTCGAGCTTCTCAAACAGCGGCTGTTGACGGCAGGGCTCGAGGAAGAGCCGAGTAAGTTGTCGAAAGAAGAACGCGCCAGCGAGCTTGGAAAGAGCCCCAACCGTCCCGTCTTTTGGCTTTAAGGAGCGTTCGTGAGCGGTCGGATTGAAGGTTGGAAAATCGGTGGAGTCTCGAACAACCGGTCGAGCCAGCTCGAGAAGGGCGCCGCGAAGTTCGGGGCGGCTGAGAGGACGAAGTACCCAGTCAAGGAAGCCTCGGACGTGGTGTCGCTGCCAGGAGGAAAATTCCTCGTGGTGGGCGACACCGCAAACGAGGTCGCGGTGATTGATGCCGCCGGCAAGTTGACCAAGATGAAGCTGCCAGGCCTGCCCAAGGGCAACAGTCAGCTCGAAGGTGTCGCCTATGACCCGGTTCGCCACCACCTGATGGTCTCACGCGAAGAGAACGGGCAGATCCTCCGGTACCAGTGGGACCCCCAGAAGAACGCCCCACCGAAGCTCGAGAAGACCTTCGACGTGAAGCAGGACGGGCCGAAGAACAAAGGCATCGAAGGCTTGGCGTACCTCTCGGGCGATTTTTCGCCCACTGGCATGCCGCAGCTGCTCGCTGCGAACGAAGGAAGCCCGCGCGAGCTGATGATGTTCAGCGATGGCGGGGGCGGTAAGCCAATCAAGATCAAGCTGGAAGACCAGGTGAAGAGCGTCTGCAAAGACTTCTCGGCGGTCGCGGTGGACCCGAAGACGGGCAATGTCTTCATCTCGTCCGATGAGTCTTCGACCGTCGCGCAGATCGAGCTCAAGCGTGACGGCGACAAGATTTCCGGTCGGCTGGTGCAGTCATTTCCTCTGCGCGACAGCAAAGGCAAGCCACTCGAACGGGTCGAAGGGTTGACCTTCAACGAGAAGGGAGACCTCTTCGTGCTGACCGAGAACGACGGAGCGCTTCACAAGCTCAAGCGCAAGTAGGCTCGGCACGAACTTCGTGCCGAGCGCATTCGAAGTGCTCAGCGTTGAGCCCTGCTAGAGACGCGCGATGGTCCGCGTCGAGCCCGTTGAGTTGCCTCCTCCGGTCGAGCTGCGGTTGCGCGCCCAGGGGAAGTCTTTGGGGTGTCTTGGGGCGATGTGCGTTCCGATGGGTCTGCTGGCTGCCTCGGTGTCGACGAATCCAAAAACGCTCCCTTCTTTTCGGCGCGCATAGCGGGGCGAGTGGGCGACGACGACGAAGCGGGTCTGCTGCTCGATCTTGGCCAGTGTGCCGTGTGCTCCGGTTCTTCCAGACGTGCGCTGCCGAATGGCTCGGCGTGCGGATCGAGAAGCAGACACTGACCTCAAGCGCCAGCTGGTCCGCGCCGCTTTGCTGAAGGAGCGCGGCCCCGAAAGGACGTCACCGAATCGGTTGTGACTTCCGGCACATGAGCCCCTGCTGTCAGCCCGATACAACCGCCTCGTGTTCAGCCACCTCTGAGGGAGTTCTTCAAAATGAAAACGACAATGATGCTGGTTCTTGGCTTGCTGACTTTCGGATCCGCGACCGAAGCGCGCGCGCAGTACATCGCTTGCGGCCAAGGCTGTGAGATGGCGCTCGGCATTTTGGCGGGCGTCGACGCATCGCTGGGAGTCGCGGGCGTCGTCTTCGCGACCGGCGCCTCGGTGAAGGTTGCGCAAGGCAGGCTGAGCAGGCCGTGGTTCGGCGGCTCGTACGCCTTTGGAACCATCAACCTCCTCCTGTCCGCCTTCTGGGGATTCGCGGCGGCGAGCACCGGCAGGGAGGCGGCCCTCTGGGGTGTCTTCGCGGCCCACGCGACGGTGGCGGCCTGGAACATCGCGATCCCGACGATCGGACTCATCCGCGGCGAACGTTCACAGTCGACCGATGCTCTGAGCCTGGCTCCCGTCATCGTTCAGGGCCGAGACGCAGGGGGGAAGCGCTGGGCGGGCGTGGGCGTGAGAGTGATTGGGTTCTAGCCGCACGAAGCCGATGGGCGGGCAACTGACAATCCATGCGTTCAGTGCCTTCGGCCCAGGGTCTGGAACGTTGTGACCGCGGTCGTAGTGGCTCGTCTTCAGCTCGAGACGTGTCCCCGGCATCGCGTCGATCGTCACCAGCACTTCGTAGCGTTCGCCAGGAGCGATGAGCAGGCTCTCTACCTCGTAGGGCTCGGGCAGCAGGCCTCCATCCCAGGCAATCACCAGCAGCGACGACCCGGGAAGCGAGAGATTGAAGTAGCGACCGTTGGCGCTGTTGACCAGCCGCCAGCGTTCGCGCGAGGCCGAGGCCACCTCGAGCGATGGCCGCTTGAGACCGTTCACGAGGAGCACGTTGCCCTGCCTGCCGAGCATCACGTCAAGGTTGTCCGTCTCGCGACCTTGCTGCAGGCAAACACCACGGTCGACGGGCTTTCGGCGCTGAACGTCGTCTCCTCTCCCGGCCCTTGCGCTGAAACCCCCTTTTTCGGCCTTATCGGTTTTGGCTGCAAAGATCTCTTTCGGGCGATCGCCAGCCGAGCCCATCGAATACATTCAACTCTGGCGACCCTCGGGTCGCCAAAGGGGACCTCGTGAAAATCCTTCTGATGACCGCGCTCCTGACGGCAGGCTTTCTGATCGGTTGCGGCAACGGTGGCAGTGTTTCTGACGGAGGTACCGGCGGCGGAGTTGGCGGCGGAGCTGGCGGCGGAGTTGGCGGCGGAGTTGGCGGCGGAGTTGGCGGCGGAGTTGGCGGCGGAGTTGGCGGCGGAGTTGGCGGCGGAGTTGGCGGCGGAGTTGGCGGCGGAGTTGGCGGCGGAGTTGG
>JANOHG010000978.1:0-6298 GCA_031406375.1 Archangiaceae bacterium
ATGAAGCCGGCGAGGCCGGCGGCCCGTTCGGCGCCCGACGTCGCGTTCGGGTTCGTCTGCGCATCCAGCTTTGAGCGTGCCGAGCGAGCGGGCTCACGCCAAGGCCGTGGGTTGGAATCGTGGTAGGTTCCCGCCTCGAAAGGCGAACTACCAGTGGCTGATCCCCTCAAGACCTTCTTCTCGCCGGCGCTCGTGCAAAGGCTCGGCGCTGAGATCGCGCGCGTCGAGCCTGGTTTCCCTTTGCCCGCGTTCATCAGGCAAGCGACCGCGGGCTTGGATGACCTTGAGCTTCTCGATCGCGGCAAGCACATCGCAGTCGCACTTGGCGAGCACCTGCCGCCTTCGTACCCCGCCGCGATCGATGTGCTGCTTCGCTCCCTCGGGCCTGCGCACGCGACCGACGAGCTCCTCGGTCTGGGGATGGCGCCGTTCTTCTACCTGCCGCACGTGCTCTTCGTCGCGAACCGCGGGCTCGACCACTTCGAGGTATCGATGCACGCGCAGTACGAGCTCACCAAGCGCTTCAGTGCCGAGCGCAGCATCCGACCGTACATCGCGCGGGAACCCGAGCGCACGCTCGCCGTCCTGCGCGAGTGGGCACGCGATGACAACGCCCACGTGCGCCGGCTGGCCTCCGAAGGAACACGGCTACGGCTGCCCTGGGCGATGCGGGTCCCATGGCTCGATCAAAACCCCGATCGCGTCCTCGAACACCTCGACCTGCTCAAGGACGACCCCACAACGCTCGTGCGCCGCAGCGTAGCCAACAACCTGAACGACCTCGGCAAAGTTCACCCGAAGCGGCTGATCGAGACCTGCACTGTGTGGCTCGAGGGTGCGTCCGCCGAACGCCGCACGCTGGTCGAGCACGCGCTCCGGAGCGCGGTGAATCGCGCCGAGCCAGCAGCGCTTCGACTTCTTGGCTTTGGGAAGAAACCTTCGGTCGCGATCGAGGATGTCCGATTTCAGCCGAAGACCGTTGCGATTGGCGGGCGGGTATCGGTGAGCTTCACCCTGCAAAGCACGGCTCGGACGTCCCAGAATCTGCTCGTCGACCTGGTCGTCCACTTCGTCAAGGCAAAGGGCAGCGGCTCGCCGAAGGTGTTCAAACTGAAGCGCATCGAGCTACCAGCGAGGGGCAAAGCGGAGCTGCAAACGACTGTCTCGCTTGCGATTCATACGACGCGCAAGCCGCGCCCAGGCACCCACGCGGTCGACGTGATCGTGAACGGAGAGGCATTGAGGGCAGGCGCGTTTGAAGTGGTCGCCGCTGGTGGCTCGCGCACGGTGAAGTAGCGGCCCTGGTCAATCTACACGCGAACAACTTCAGACGGCCTCGCCGCCTGCTCCCGTGCGCTGGCCTCGTGGTTCCTCTTCGCCCGTCATCCGATCTCGGCACGACAACGTTCTCGCAGCCCACCCCCGAAACCCCGTTTGTTCGTCTTTCGGTTCGAAGGCAAGCGCGTGAGCTTGAAGATCGCGGCGACAGAGCAATTCGCGGGCCGGATCAGCGTCGCCTGCAGGGTGGTCGCACTATGATCGGAATTGCACAGTCGGCGCAGGATGCTGCGCAGCGCAATAGGCCCCTCAAACGGGCTTTCGGTCGAGGCAGATGGCGTGGTGGAGGTAGCTGCAGAAGACCTTTCTGAGGTCGATCTCTCAAGGCTGCCTCGTGACACGCAGTCACCGACACAAAAGTCCGAAGTCCGTGCTCCATTCTTCCCGATGAAGCCGATGGCATGCGGTTTGCTCAAGGGCATTGCACTGCCGACGACTGACCAGCGGCTGAATTCTTCGCAGGTTCAACTACCCATTTTAGGACTTCATCATGACTGCCTTCCGCCTCTTCGCTTTCCCGCTCGTAGGTCTCGCTCTCTGGTTCTGCGTCGCTGTCTCGGTGCTCACCACCTTCAATCAACCCGCGCGCCCGGCTGTTTCGCAGCCTTCCCTTCCGACGCCTGTTGCGCCGATTCAGGTCGTCGCCGGCGTACCCAATAGTTGAAAGTGACTGCGCGGCTGACACAACGACAGCCCGACACACAAGTCACACCGCTTTCGCCAGCAACAACGATGCAGGGCCTTGCAAGCAATCGACGGCACGAATGACAACTTCGACCGCCGTCGATGATTCCAGGGCTGTCTTCAGACACCGACGCACTCAGCCACCGACTGAAACATCCGATGTCGGTGGTGCATCAATGCTCTTCCTTCCCCCCTGAAGCCGGTGGCTTGCGGTTTGCTTGGGGGCGTTGCGCTGCCGACGACCTGAATGCTTCTTTAGGTTCAACACCCATTTTAGGACTTCATCATGACTGCCTTCCGCCTCTGCGCATTCGCGCTGTTCGGTCTCACTTCTTGGTTCTGCGTCGCTGCCTTGGTGCTCACCACCTTCAATCAACCCGTGCGCCCAGCTGTTTCGCAGCCTTCCGTTCCGACGCTCATTGCGCCGACCCAGGTCGTCGTCGGCGTGCCCAACAGCTGAAAGTCACCGCCCAACGTTTCTACGCAGGCCCGCTGCTTTGGTTCGCAGTGGGCCTTCTTCGTTGCCTGCGATGGAGTGCGTGGCCGGTCGAGACGGGGAAAGCGCGTTGACCTGGTCCTATTGCCCTTTGGGCTTGTAAAACAGCACCAACGAATAGCAGTGAAACTCGTTGTCGCTGGACTGCGCGACGACTTTGTCCACAATTTCGAGATCCTGGTTGCTCTTGATCCATCGAGAGACGTTCTCACCAATCTCTTCCCGCTCTCTGGCCTTGGTTGCCGAAAACACCTTGACGCCCGTGAACATGAAATGGCTTATGCCATAAGACCCTATGCTGATCGACCTGCACGTTCACTCTTGGTTGTCGCGCGACTGCCAGCTCGACCCGAAATTGGTGCTCGCACGGCTTGAGTCTCACGGTCTCGATGGCGTCGCGTTCACAGAGACAAACACCCAAGACGGCTGCGACGAGCTGCTCAATCTTGCTCGAAGCACCAAGCTGAAGATCTTCGTCGGCCTCGAGTTGGCCACCGATCGCGGACAGTATTTGTGCTTCCTTCCTGAGCCGCTCAAGGCACCTGAGCCTGCGCAGCTGTGGGGCAGCAATCGCGAAAAGCCCTGGAACGCCGACGAGTGCCTCGAAAAGATGAAGTCACTGGGCGCGGCAATCGTCGCGGCGCGACCTTACGATCGCGACTCTTCGCACCCTGCAGGCGACTACGTGAAGACCCTGAAGTGCCTTTCCGGAATCGAGGTCTACAACCCGCGCGTTCGTCCTGGCTCGAACGAGCAAGCAATCGAAGCGGCGCTCGCGCTCAAGCTTCCTGGCGTCGCTGGCAGTGACGCGCGCAGCTCGCTGGACGAGCTCGGCTATGCGGCGACGCTCTTCAAACATTCGGTAAAAACGCAGGCCGAGCTCGTGAAAGCGATTCTCGAGGGGCAGATGTGGCCAGTGCAGATGGGTGACTTGCCAGCCCTCGTGCGGCCCGGCGAAGCGAAGGCACACGAAGCAACGCAGCGAAAGCATCAGAAGAAGCAAGCGCGACGCGGTCGCTGGCGAAACTGAGCGCTTCAGCGCAGCTCAGTCACCCGGCCGTCACTCAACATCGCCACGCGTTTTCCACCTGGCCACGTCCAAGTCTCGAGCTTGCGATCGCCCTCGAAGCTCAACCGCTTGACCTCGGGATATCCCCACGCCATCTCGAGCGCTTCAGCGGGCATGTCGAGGATCGCGCGCTTGTAGACCACCGCTTCGCGAACCGGATCGCTGAACAATGCAAGTCGTGACGAGGGATCCTCTTTGCCCAGGTAGAGGGCAACCTCTGACATCAGCTCGGTCTCATCACCCAGCCCAGGGCGCAGCACCAACACATAGGGTGGAGCCGCTTTCGGCGTACCACCAACATCCAGGTACACCCAGACCAGTGTGCGTGGGGTCATCAACATCCGTTCAGTCATGGTGAACGACGTCGGAAACTCGACTTTCTTGATTCGAACCAGGGTCCCCGCGGAAAAAACTTTCTCAACAGCGCCTGGGTGAATGGGCGTCGCGTCGGTGTTCTCGAGCAGCCGAAGCTGATCGGGTTGCACCGGCGACAACAGTTTCTTCGACGCATCGCCAAAGAAGGGAGTGACGAAGAACGACACCTTCATGAACCGGTCTTCGCCCTCGAGTTGCCTGATAATTCCCGGACGCGCTTCGGATGGAACGTAGACCTGAGTGGTGATGCAACCGAGGAAGCACACCGAAGTGACCAGGAAGAAGCGCATCATCCGCAAGCTCATACCGCAAGGCGCGCGCCTCGAGGAGCCAAAGAATCAGGCCGACGAAGCACTGCTGCCGCTAGAGCCTCCACCCGACGAAGGAGTACCGCCCGACGCCGGAGGCGTTGAGCCGCCTGAACTTCCACTTCCACCCGAGTCCTTCTTCGAGGTGTCACTGGTTGCGGTTGAAGTGGCTGCAGTTTGCGCGCCGGTGGTTGGGGTGGCGGTGCTGCTCGCTGGGGCGGCGGTGGAACCGGCGTCCTTCTTCGCAGAGCCGTAAAGATCCGAGTACCAACCGCCGCCTTTCAACACGAAGCTGGTCCGGCTGACCTTGCGGGCCATCGATCCTTCGGCCCCGCAGTTCGAGCACTTCGGTGGTCCGGGTTCATCCATCTTTTGCAGCACGTCGACCTGCGCATCGCACTTCTCGCAGGTGTATTCATAAATCGGCATTGGGAACTCCTTGGATCAAGTTGCTCAAGGTTCGGAAGCAGGCTGGAAATCGAGCTGGTTTTCGATGTTGAGGCGGTCAATCGCCGCGCGAAGCGATTCGGCGTTCAAGGCGTGCCGCTTGGATGCGACGCGAACCAACTGATCGAGATCTTCCATCACCGGCAGCGCTTCGAGCGTTTCGAGGATGTCGCGAACCAAGGCCTCTTTGAAGCGGCGGACGATCTTCAGATCTGCGAGGTACTTTCCGCGGCCCAACATCTCGAGGCGCATCGCCAGGTTTCGGGTCGACAGCGCTTCACGAACCCAGCGCTCGCGAATCTGGGTCACTTCATCGCGGATGCCGATCAGCGCGATCAACCGATCGACCTCGAACGCGTTGAGGCCCATCGCGAACGCGACCTTCACCAACTGGCCGTGGCTCTCGGTCAACGCCGAGAGGATGATCTCGCGTTCCTTGCGGGCGATCGCTTTGGTCAGGTTGTGGCGCTCGAGCAGCGCGTCGACGTCATCCGGCGATGGCGCAACTCCGCGGCGCACCACGTACTGTCGTTCGAGCGTCTTGCGCAGCGAGATCCGGTTGCCTGTCTGCTCGATCAACCCAAGCAGCTCTTCCTTCGCCGCCGGGCGAAACAGCTCGTCGAGTCGGCTGGCCTCGGCCTCGATTCGGGTGAACTTTCCCCGCGGCAAAGGCAACTCACGTTTCTTCCAGGGCGACTGGGCAGGTGGAAGGGTCACCGCCGCCACCGCGACCTTCGGCGCGCGCTTCTTTGGGCCGATTGCTTCCGCGATCGACGCTCGCTTCCGGGCTCCTCGCTCGACGGTGCGCTTTGCTCCTTCGCCTCGTCCGCTCGCCTCGGCCGTGCGCTTCCTGGGCTTGGACGCCAGGGCCGCGGCGCGCGTCGGCGGGGAAGGGCGCTGAGGCGGTTGAGTCTGCGCCGCCATCGATCGAATCAGGTTGTAGTAGCCGGTCTGCTCACGTTGAGCGGCAACGGCCGGATCTGTGCCACAGACGACATCCACGACCGCAAACGGGCCCAGTGGCCGCACCGAAGGCTCGGCATCGGTCAGCGCCTTCACCCGGAAATCATCGTCGTCCGACAAGGTCGACAACGCTTCGCGCACGACCGACGCTGGAGCCTGACCCTTCGCGCGACGACAAAAATCGGCAACGGCGACCGCAATCGGAGTAGGGACGTCGTCGGGATGCCGCCTGCGCTGCCACTGCTCCATCGATAGAAGGCCTGTCGAAAGTTGGGGACGGTGTGCCTATAAGGACTCTTCCGAGCAAGTCAATGAACGTGGACCCTCTCAAAGCCAATGAACCATCGGTAGGCGGAATGCGGGTGCGGCCAAATCTGGCGCTCGCGCTCTTTGCGCTCCTCGTCGTTTCTGCCGCGACCGCGCTGTGGACACAGAGCAACGCGGGCGCGGCTCCGCGATGGGTCGAACAGGCAGCTCCGTGGGTGTTCCTCGCGTTCGTGCTCGGGTTCGCGGCCTACCGGATCGCGCTGGTGTCGGCGGGGCGCTATTCGGCGTTCAAGGCCTTCTTTCAGATCTTCGTCGCAGTGCTCTTCTTTCTTCTGTTGCTGCTGCCAGGCT
>JANOHG010000979.1:0-2998 GCA_031406375.1 Archangiaceae bacterium
GCCGCGTTCGTTGCCTTTGCAACCACGATTCGCGTGTCGTCGTAGTGGCGCACGCCGTACGCCAATCGAGAGCGGTCCGGAGCAAGTCTTGGTTCGGAAGCAAATCCACTGGGGGGAAGCAGCTCTTTCGTGCGCGATGGCTTGCTGCGAACCAGGGTCTCAAGCCCCTGGCGTCCATCACACGTGCTGTGAACGAGAACTATGAACCCGTGTTCGACAAATTGTGGAGTTCCCTTGCAACCAGGAGAATCAGTCAGTTGGATCGGAGTCCCGCCATCCAAGGTGACGCTCCAAAGCTGGGCGTTGAACCCTGCGCCGTGAACTCCCGCCGCACCCGACTGCAAGCCGGGATGGTGAGCGTACACAAGCTCAGTTCCATTCGGAGAGTAGCTCGGCGCGGCATGATACCCTTCGTCGCTCGACAAGAGGCTCACACTCTTGCCATTCCATCGGTAAAGAAGGGGGAGGCCCCCAGATTTTGTGGCGGTGAATGCAAAGGACCCGTCGCGAGACACGGCGAGATCAATTGGTTCATAGCCACCTAAGCTCGAGAAACGCTGCACAACTTCGCCTTTCGAGTCCGTAAGAACCCATTGGGCCTTGCTGTGGAAGACCATGTGCGGAGGGCCCGCCGACACGATCGTCATCAGTACGACCAGAAATGAAATCAACGGAGCCGTTCGCCGTCAGCCGACGGATCGATGCCGCCTTCTGCCGCAGGGACGCAGAAGAAACCGGCTGCCGACGGATAGACCTGTGAACAAGCCCAGCCATCCCGACAGTCCTGATCAGTTGCACAGGACTTGCTGCACCGGTACCCTTCGTTGCGCTTGGGCCCGGTCTTGAGGCAGAGTCCGGTGGCACATCCGGCGCTGCCAACTGCTCCGCAGTCGCCGCCGAAGGCGAGTTCTCTGTTCGAAGACGCCAGGACCTTATGCTCACTGAGTGGGGGTTGGCGATTTGCGGAGGGGCTCGCAGGTGCGTTGTTCTTGCAACTGCTGGTCAAAGCACAGAACAGCAAAAATACTCGGACCGATAGCCTGCTATTCATTAGCAAATCCTCGTGACGCACGCCTCCGTCGAGCAGATGGCGCAAGCTGGAATTGGGCGTGTAGTTCCTTTGGGTACTCGTGGTCAAGATGGGGGCGTTCACGCGTGTGATCGCATCGAGTTGAATCAAACCCTTCGAGCTCGAAAAGGCGGCGGTTCTGGATCAGGTCGTCTGAATGGCCCCGAGTTAGCAATTAGCGACACCGAGATGACGGCAATTATCCAGCGGGGCACGCTCAGCCGGTTCGGGAGGTCGCACACGCATGGCGGGACGCAGAATCTTCGACGAGCAGGACGCGAGGCGGTGCCTCGCCGCAGCGAAGTCGTCACGGGACGGGCTGGCTGGCTGGGCGCAAGCACACTGCGTTGATGGCGGCTCGCTCAATGCCTGGCGCGTGAATCTCGAACGTCGTGGAGTTCCTCGCAAGCGTGCTGTGGGGCCGAAACTGGTCGAGCTCGTGGTCGCGCCCAGTGCGCTTGGGGCCCGCTCGCCGTACGTGCTGCACGTTCACCGCAGTCCCTCGAGCGTGACGCCCGTCAGCTGCAGCTCCCGCGTCAGCGCCGTGAAGGTGTCCACCGCGCCGCGCAGCTCTTTTAGTTCCACGTCCCGAAATGCTGCCGCGCCGCCGGCTGATGACTTCGGTGCATGAGCTCTACAGCCGCCCGGGGCGAGGAAGTGGTCGGCTTGTCTCAGTTTTAGGCGTTGGAATCACATTCCTGTCGCTTATCCTGAAATCCGCCTTTACTGAATCGTCGCTGAGAACGATTGGGAGGCAGGCGTGAAAAACATATTCTGTGCAGACAGAGTAATCGTCACGTTTGCAGGCGGCAGCGGCGGATTCGCGACGGCTGGGGCAGTAATTTGAAGTTGCCCGAAGCTGCCGGAGCTGAAACCGGTGAACCGGTACCGCGAAATGCAGCGGGTCAGCGGGTTCGTGGGCGCAGGATTGCTGGGCGTGCAGATCCCCGCAACGGAGAACACGTTTGAGCCAACAGCCGTTTCTGTAGCCTCGAGTTTCTCGTAGGCGATGCCGCTTCCCAAGGTATCGCCGACAAGTCCCGTCGCTGAGACCACCACGCCTCCGCGCGATCCAATCAGCGTTGCCGACATCGCAGGACTGTCAGGCGACATCGCGTTTAGCCATTGATCGGCCCACCTAAAGTCCACAAACAACGTGCTACCGACGGCAACCGACCACGGTGGCACCTGCGCGAACTGGATAGGAGTCGAGAGAGGTCCTGACCAGACGACGTGGGTGGAGGCGAAGAGCTGCGTATTGCTGTCGCAGCAGCCATTTGGACCATCCCATACGTTGTTCGGTGGTTCGATCATTCCCGATGCGCAGTTGAACCTCTGCGCGTCGATCTTTGCTTCACCCTGGTCCCACTTTTGGTTGTCATTGTTGTCAACGAACGGTTCGGGAAGGTCCAGGTACCACTCGCCCACATCCCATTTCCCATTGTTGTTCGAGTCAGTGAATTCTTCTTCGCCCGCCACGACGGCTATGATTGTGATGATCATGTCACGAGGATTCTTCGTTCCATTCGTCGGCTCGGCGGGACTCGTCAGCGGTGTGGTGTCGTCTGGGGGGGCGTTCGACGTGGTGTCGTATGGCGAAACCGAAAGTCCATTGACTGCCATTGCCGGGCTTATTTTGCCCTTCTCGGCAAACCACGACACCGGTGTGGGCAGCCCAACTGTGTTGCCAAATCGGTCGGCAAGGCTCGCCGAACAGTCAGTAAGAAGTGACCGCGTCGGTATTCCGTTCACGACCGCGCTCGTCAGCGCGCCGAGATTCTTCCTCGCGCATCCAACCACCAACCCACGGTAGGAAGCTTTGCCGCCAACGATCTGAATTGCGGCAGTGGCGGTGATTGGAGGTGTCTGCCCGAGGGTGGCAGTCACCGTCGCGACAACAGTCGCAGTCCCAACGTTGTCGCCCGCCTG
>JANOHG010000984.1:0-2373 GCA_031406375.1 Archangiaceae bacterium
CACCCGCCCCACCTCCCCCGCCCGTCGCGCCCAAATCTCCGACCCGATTCCCAATCGAGCACGTCATCGGAACCTGATTGCGCACGCAACCACCGCCGCCGCCTCCTCCTCCTCCTCGCCCATGCGTGCTGCTGCTTGCCCCACCCAGCCCCACGCGGCTCACCCAGTCATCGCCCATCAAGACGCCGATGCTGCTTGAGCAGCCCAGGCCGCCCATCGCGTTTTGCCCATCACCACCGTTCTGCGCCGCGCCGCCGTTGAGCCCATCTTGCGGCACCGTACAGTCGTACTTGCAAAGCGCAGCCTGCGACGGATCCGAGTGTTGGTAGATGGCGTTGCTGCCACCCTTCCCGTTGCCGTTCGAATTCATCGGATACCCTTGCGGATCCAGCAGTGGACTGACGGCCGCTCCCGCAGAACCGGTGGTCGTCGCAGGACAGCTCGCGTTGCTGCCGCCCGCTCCGCCCGCTTGCGACTCGTTGCTGCACAACGGCGTCAGACACTCTTTCGCATTAAGACCGCTGGTGCCCTGAATCCCCGTCGCGCCGGCCGAGCCGGGCTGTGCCGCAACCGCATCTCCTCCGCGCCCACCAACCAAGTGGTTGTTGCGAATCTCGAGGCCCGCAGAGTTCTTGACGTACATCGCGTAACTGTTGCGCGCCGACTGCCCCGGAGCAGGTCGCGTCGAAACGTCATACCCACGAATGGTGAAGCCCGCGATCACCGCACGCCCGACCAGGCTCTCGGCATTCACCGAGCCGCGCCGCGCGCTCGCCAATGACCAATCGGGCTCTGGGGCCTCGATGAAGGTGGGAAACGAGGTCACATCGCGCTTGGTGAAGTCGCTCGAGTAACCGCCATAGAGCCCGGCGCCACTGCGCATCACCACCTGCTCCATATAGGTCCCCTGCGCCACGAGAATCGCCGAGTGGGTGCCGCTGTTGAAGGCGTTCATCGCCTCCTGAATCGTCTTGAACGGCCGCTCGCGGGTACCCTGGCTCTGTGTCGATTGCGCCCAGACGTAGATCGCGCTCGATGCTGTTCCGTCGACGAAGTCGCAGTTGCGGTCGACGTGGGGAAGGCCGGTGGTGGGATACACGTCAAACGTGTCCGGCTCGTCGGTCACCGATTGCGCCGCGCATTCACAGCCGTTCGACTCTTCCTTGTCCGCATCGTTGAAGGTGTGGTCGACCACGCAAACGTTCGCCGCGCATTTTGTCGCCGCGCCGAAGGCTGAGGTGCAATCGGCGGTCGTCCCACAGGCTCTGCCGCAGAAGCCTCCGGTGCACGACTCGCCTGCCGAACAGTCGGCCGCAAGCGAACACACTCGGACGCACTGGTGAAATACAGGGCTACAGGTCTTCCCTTCACTGCACTCTGAATCAACGCGGCACAGGCCCCCGCCCGCCACCGACTGGCTCGTGCACGAGACGATGCGGCAGACCGCCGCACCCGCTTCGGGCCGGCATGCTCCGTTTGCGTGCTGCACGGTGGGGCTCCACCGCGCGCGGCAATCGGTCGAGCAATTTCCACAGTGGGCGTCGGTGTCCCAGGTGCCCGTGCCCTGGGTATCGACCATGCCGTCGTCGACCCGCCCGTTGCAGTCGTTGTCGGTTCCGTCGCACAGCTCGACCGTCGTCATCGAGGTATCGCAGACGCCGAAACTCCCGCTTGGCTGGCAGACTTGCTGGCCCACGCAGGTGGTCGCTCCGCTCATCTTGAAGCACGAACGGGTGAAGCCCTGGCCTCCCTGAGTACAGACACAAGAGTTATTCGTTGGCACGCATTGCTTCGCTGCTCCCACCAGCTGGCACTTGCTGTCGACCGGACAACAATCGCGCTGGCCGACTGCGCCTGTGCAGCCCACATAGGCAGACGACGGCTCGCACGACTGCGAACAATACGTGCCGGGGTCGGTGCCCACCACAAGGCAGCTGTCTTGCGGCACCACGCAATCTTCAGACGTCGCACACGGCCTGCACTGCGAGCTCACCACCGGCTCGCACACCCGCGGCCCTGCAAGGGGCGAAGGGTAGAAGCCCTTCTGGCATTGCCTTGGGATGCAGGTGAACGTGCCAGAAAGATTCTCGCAAGATGCCACGCTGGGCCCACCGTCGAGCACCAGGTGCTTGAGCGTGGCAAAGCAGTCATTTGAGCATTCGCCGCAAGCGCGGACGCTGGTGTAGCCGCCGTCGGGTTCACGCAAGCCGTCGTCAATCACCCCGTTGCAATCGTCATCGACCCCATTGCACGTCTCCGCGCGTGGCGCCGGAGCGCTGCATTGATAGCTCGCGCCGGCGTCGGGGCTGGCAGCGCAATAGAAAAGGCCTTGGCAGTTGGGCCCCTTGCTGCAGTTGGGAAAACCAGGCAACC
>JANOHG010000995.1:0-1087 GCA_031406375.1 Archangiaceae bacterium
AGATGCGCCCGACGGGTGAGTGGCTCTTCCCTGGAGAAAAGCCTGGCAAGTCGTTATCGCCAGATGCGGTGCGCAAGGCGTTGGAGAGAGCCGTGAAGGTGACGAAGTTGCTCGACCATTGCCGCGAACGGACGTGGATCGCGCGGCGGCAACAGCTCGAGCAGCGGAAGGTGCAGCAGGTGCGCACCTTCGTCTTCGAGCAAAAACGAAATCGCTTCGCACCGCTCGCGCGAGGCTGTCAGCGCGACGCGAACACCTTCGAGGCTCATGTTTAGAGCTTGTCGAGAATGAACGCGGCCAGCAGATCCGCTTCGGGCGAGATCTGCTTTTTCTTCGCGTCTGCTTTCGCCGATGGCGCAGGGGTCGTCACTTCGGTGACGTAGCCAGGAATCACCTCGAACGCGGTTTCGCCTAACAACACCGAGTCCATCATGTGTTCGGCGCCCAGCTCATCGAGCTGCTTCATCGTCTTGACCCGGCCCGTGAGGTGATGCACGTCGTTTCCGCTGACGACCTTTACGAAGTGAACAGCAGGCGTCACCGAGTGCGCAGACTTGGGTTCTTTGACGACCAGCTTGCCGTCTTCGAGATCGGCCTTCTCACCGACGGACCAGTCCTCGAGAGTCTTCTGAGGAAGAAAGAGCTTCACCCCTTCTTCTTATATCGCGACGCCTTGCAGCGCACCTGCGACGCTATTATTGCCCCATTCCCTTCCCCAAAGAGACACCATGGCCAAAGACACCATTAACGTCAGCGATGCAGACTTCAAGAGCAAGGTCCTCGAATCGACTCAGCCCGTACTGGTCGATTTTTGGGCGACCTGGTGTGGGCCTTGTAAGGCCATCGCACCCACACTTGAAGAGCTGGCGACCACCTACAAGGGCAAGGTCACGGTGGTGAAAGTGGATGTCGACGAGAACCAGGCCACCGCGATGGAATACGGAATCCGATCAATCCCCACCCTGTTGATGTTCAAGGGTGGCAAAGTGGTTGACCAGCTGGCAGGGCCGACGAAGTCGAAGATCGAAGAAGCGTTCAGAAAGGTCATCTAGTTCCCATCGCAGGTCCCCGAAGGCCCCGTGCTCGG
>JANOHG010001024.1:0-4506 GCA_031406375.1 Archangiaceae bacterium
CGGTGAAGGCCGCGAAGTCGGTGGGGTATGTCGGCGCCGGCACGGTCGAGTTCCTCGTCGACAGCAACCGCGACTTCTATTTCCTCGAGATGAACACCCGCTTACAGGTCGAACACCCTGTCACTGAATGGGTGACGGGAATCGATCTCGTCGCCTGGCAGATTCTGGTCGCGCAGGGCGGGCGGCTGCCTTTCCTTGCGCCGATAGAGCCGCGCGGTCATGCAATCGAAGTCCGCGTCTACGCCGAGGATCCCGCGACCAACTTCATGCCGTCGCCTGGGCGGATTCAGTATCTGCGCGTGCCCGGCGGCCCGGCGGTGCGAGACGACTCGGGCGTCTACGCTGGCTATACGGTGCCCAACTTCTATGACCCGATGATTTCGAAGCTCTCGGTGTGGGCCCCCACGCGCCCAGAGGCAATCGCACGGATGCGACGAGCGCTGGCCGAATATGTGGTGAAGGGGATCACAACCAACCTGCGCTACCTCGACGCGATCTGCGCGCACCCCGACTTCGCGAAGGGCGACTACGACACCGGCTTTCTTGGCCGCGCGCACCAGACCCTGCTGGGCAGCGACGACCCGAAGCTCACCGACGCCGCGGTCATCGCCGCCGCGGTCTACGCCCACCAGCGCACCGAGAAACAGTCGAAGACACTGCCAATGTCGAGCGCCACCAGCAAAGCGGGATCGCGATGGAACGCGAAGAGCTACGCGAGGCGCGCGTAATGGCCCGCCCGACCCGGTACCTCGCGCAGGTGAAGGCGCGCGTCGGAAGTACGAGCAAAGAGCTGCCACCCGCCCGAGAGCTGCTCGTCGAAACGCTGTCAGACGGCCTCTACGCCGTCACGCTCGACGGAGTGCGCCACCAACTCGAGGCGCTCGCGCTTCCGCATGGCGCGGTCTCGATGTTGCTCGACGGCGACAGCCACGCCTTCGAGTTCGAAGAGAAGGGCGACGAAGTTGCCGTGCTGCTCAAAGGCCAGCTGACCACGGTCGACGTCGTCGATGAACGGCGCGCGCGGCTTCGCGAGGCGACTGCGAGCTTCACCGTCGAAGGCATGCAGACCATCCATTCGCCGATGCCGGGAAAAATCGTAAAGGTGTTCGTGAAGGTGGGTGACGAAGTCACCGAGGGTCAGAGCATCGTCGTCATCGAGGCGATGAAGATGGAAAACGAACTCAAGGCCCCGAAGGCGGGCCGGGTGACCGAGGTCACCGCCGTTGAGGGAACCACGGTCGAGAACGGCAGCAAGCTGGTGGTAATCGAGTAGCTGTCAATTCGAGGGCGGCGTTCCTTCGGCTTGCGTTTCCAGCCGGTGACCAACGACCAGCGAACGAGGATGCGCGCTTATAGTGAACGCTCGTGCTGTCCGTGCTCCTCCTCTTGCTTTCCGCTGACGACACCACCCTTCGTCGGATGAAAGGCGACGTCGAAATTCCGGCGGGGTTGGCGTGCCTGGGCAAGTACTACGTCGGCAAGCCCGTGCAGACCGATGGCGGCTGGGGGTGGCAACTTCCCGACGCGGGGACGATCGCCTGGGATGATCGTCGAATAAAGAGCGCGGAAGAGACGCAGGAAGACCCGGACCTCGAAGAAGTCTTCGCCATCCCCTACTTCGCGGGCCCGATTGTTCCTGTTCACGGCGAGGGTGACGTTGAAGACCCCGGTCGGCGTCGCGTGGAACCGCTGTTCTTCGCCACCTACGGATCAACCCGAGCCGAGGTGAGCCAGCGGCTCGGCAAGATTCGATTCTTCGGCGTTCGATACGCGTTTCATCAACGCGCAGTCCCCGCGCTCGAGCGGGTCGTCGAACGCTTGAAAGCCGCGGTGAAAGACAACCCGAAGTTGATGCCGTTCTTCAATGACATCGGAGGCACCTGGCAGTGGCGCACCATCGCCCGCAGCAAGAGCCTGTCGACGCACGCCTGGGGCATCGCGATCGACCTCAATGTCGAGCGCGGCTATTACTGGCGCTGGCAGCGTCCAAAGCTGCCGTTGAAGTGGCGCAACAAGGTGCCGCAGGTGGTGGTGGATGCCTTTGAGGCTGAAGGGTTCATCTGGGGCGGTCGCTGGCTGCACTACGACACGATGCACTTCGAATATCGCCCCGAGCTGCTCGACCCAGACTGCCGTAGCCGACTCACGCCGGACGCGGGACACTAAGGTTCTACGCGCGCCCCGTTCTGGGAAGCACTCCGATTCCTTCACATACGCATTGACCCAGGTTGGCAGCGAATACTGATTGGCACAACTGAGCACCATCAGCATCAATGACAGCCATGTGAGTCAATGCTGTCCCTGCGACAGGGTCATCTGCAGCGCAGCGTCCAGTGTCGTCAGTTCGTATTTTCTACCCCCGAACGCGTCGAACAACCTTCGATGGGCGGCCAGTGAAAACTCATCCTCTCGCGTTTCATACGCTCGAACCCAAGAAATCAGCATCGCCAGGTTCGCGTCCTGCGCCGCTGGGCTCGGATACTTGTGAGGCTCAAAAGGTCGCGCGCGGCAGTTGGCGACGCACGCCTCTACTGCGAGGTTGAGAAACACCAGCGACGTGCAACTTTCGGCAGCCGCGGTGAGGAGGTCGGCGTAGCAACCTTCAATCACCCAGCGCGGGTGCTCGAGCGTGAACTGGGTCAGTTTCGCGACGCTCTCATCCAGGCGAGCGCGGCGCGGAGGTGAGCCTGGCAACCACGCCAAGGTGTCAAGATCGAGGTGGGCCAGCGTGTGCTCGCGAGCCAAGCGGGCAGCCAGGGTCGACTTTCCAGCGCCTGAGTTGCCCATCACTGCGATGCGCATAGGCGCAGGGTTATAGCGCAAGCTGCGCCGCCTTCCGCGGGCGCGATCCGGCCCGTCCACACTATTGCGATGACGCAAGAAAATTTGCGCCGACCGTCTGTGCTTACCCAACACAACCAGCGAACTCGCGGCCAAGCCGCGGCAGCGCGCGCTGACTCGATCGCGCCACTCGGCACTTTTCTTTAGGCGCGGAAATAATCGCTTGCGAGCACTCAATTACTCACACATCACGCCGATGCCCGACCTCGACTTCCTTCGTCACGAAAACTCGGCGGACACAACACACACATTCACCGAGGGTCAGCACTTACGCATCAAGATTCATTTTCAACCCATGTTCACTCGGTCAAGGAAGGCATATTTGTGGCGCGTCACAACCAAGGGGCACACCATGACGGCCGTCCAGCGCAATCACAAACACAACTCATCTCTACTCCTAGCCGCAGTCCTACTCACCACCTCTGGCTGCGAAGTCGAAAACCTTCCAGGCCAGGTCACGTCGCGCGGCGCCGCGATCAAGCCAGCAGCTACCAACACCGCAGAGATCGACCCTCGAAGATCGCTCGTCGTCACCGAGACGGAAATTCTCGCGCGATTTTCGCTTGAGCGTGTGCTGGATCAATTGACTGCCCAGAGCGGCGTCGCAGGGATGACCAGCATCGACTTGTTCCGCCAGTGGTGGGACACTCAGAATCCTGGCCCTGGCCTCGACGCGGGCCCTCACTGCGATGACTCGCTCGACGTGCACGGTGCGCCCACCTTCAATGACTACCCGTACACCTGCAGAGCATCGCCATCTGAAGGCGCAGCGGCCCATGCAGACCCCTTCGCGCCAGGCGAGGATGGTGGAACCAACCCCGAGGCCTACTTTCCCATTGGCCTCTTCAATCGCTTCGACATGGCTCCGGCGGATGGCAGCCATTGCGGCGAATACCGAATCGTTTTTGCGCGAAGCGCGGGACGCACCGCCGGCAACCAGCGGAACCTCGTCATCTTTGAGGCGGTGCTGCCCAACCCCCATCCACAGCAGGGCCTGAAGGGGTGCCGGAAGGTGGCCGAGTTCTGGGCAGACCTGACCGCCGAGAACGACATCAACGTCCGTGCGACCGCCTTGGAACGATTCTATTTTGACGGACTCAGCCCATTCGAGCCCGTGGTGCACGTCGATCACTATGGCAGCGTCCCGCCCAGTGGCCAGGTGCGAACCAATCAGTTCATCAATGCGTTCCAGAACGTTTGGTCGCTTCGCGAGTTTCGCATCATCCGCACCTGCACCGGCGGTGCCTGCACCGCGCTCACATTCGTCATGGCCTCCAACAAGACCAACCCCTTTGGCCCGCTGTTCGACGAGGCGTCAACGCACACCCAGAAAAGCGCCTTCCAACTATTCCTTCCAACTCAGGTATCTGCTCTCGCAGTCAACGACCTGACGGGCTTCGGCTACGACGTTCCGGATGTATTCAATACCGCGCAAAGCCAGGCTTCGGGCAGCATCGAAAACAACTACCGTCTGCATTTTGCCGCCAACGACGGCGGCCAGTTCCGCGCCGATCTCGAGACAGCACTGCTTGATGCCGGCAGCGCTCTCACTCCCGAGCAGATAGTCATGCGCGCGCAAGCGTTATCATGCGCCGGTTGTCATCGCCTCAATAACAATCAACCCTTGGGAGACGGCCTGGTCTGGCCCTCGTCAATCGGCTTCAC
>JANOHG010001036.1:0-1739 GCA_031406375.1 Archangiaceae bacterium
GGTGTTCAAGGGCATCGCGACTCCTCATAAGATTTCAATCGGAGCCTCGCTGCGGCTTGGCCCAGGCAGTGAGCGCTACAACCGGGTGAGCAAGGCGTTGGTCGATGAACAGCCGAAGTACGAGGGCGCTCCGGTGCTTCCCTACGATTCGAATCACGACGTTCCTCCGGGCAACTGGCTGCTGTCGCTGCAGCTCGACGCCATTCTTCCGGTGACCAACGCCACCACGGTTCGGTCGTTTCTGTTTGGCGAGCCACCCGTGGTGACGGGCGACAGCTTCTTCGTCGTGCCACGTCTGGGCGTCGAGCACGAGATGATTCCCAAGCGGCTGCGGTTGCGCTCAGGAGTCTGGCTCGAGCCGAACCTGGTGCGCGGCTCGAACGTGCGGCCGCACTTGACGTTCGGGTTCGAGGTGTTTCTCGTTCACCTCTATGACGACTGGACCATTTCGGCCGCGCTCGATGCGGCCCCGCGCTATTTCGCCGCGAGCGTCGGAATCGGTTGGTGGCGCTGAGCTACGCGTCAGCGCCCTTCGTCAACTCGCTCTCGACGTACTGCACCCCCGCCGAGGTAATCTGCCGCCCGCCCTTCACGGGCTTCGCATAGCCCTTGTGCTGGCGAAGCGCTTTCGCAGCGTTCGGGGCCGCGTACTTCAGCCCATGCGCTTGCCAGAACTTCGACATCACTCCCGAGCTGATGCCGCTGCCACTGCGAACCAGGTAAAGCGGAATCAGTGAACGCAACAGCTGGTCTTTCTTCTTGCCGGCGTTGATCAGCTCAGCTCGCCGCGGGTGAGCCTCGAGCGCCGTCACCAGCACATCAAGCGGAGAAGGGGCGATGGGCCCCGCGATCTTCGCAGCGCGCACCGAGACGAGCGTCTTGCGCACGGACTTCTCTTTGGGCGCCGCCACGTGGGCAGGACGCTGAATCGAGTCGAGACGCCGCTTCAGAAACGCCTCGAGGCCGATGATTCTGAAAAACCCACCCTTCAACTTTTGGAGCTTGAACACCAAGTGCACCCTCCCTATTGAGTGCCGGCGACCCTACAACACGCGCGCGCAATTCAAGGCCGATAAATCGGCCCGCGCGGCGGTGGGTGAGACAGCAGCCCCGATGCGCGCTAGAGCTGTTGGGGTGATGAATGCCCTGCTGTTGTCGCTGGTCGTCGCCGCTGCTCCTGTACCCGCTCGAAATGGGGGGCCTAAGGCTCCATCCGACGCCGAGTTCGCCTTCTTCATCCCCAAGCTCGAGGACGCGGCGCAGTTGGGCCCTTTCCTCGACGTCGCGGGCGAGCGCGCAGGGCTGTTGCGACGCGAAGGGTGGCGCGACGAGGTGCACCCTCTGTTGAGAGTTGACGTCACCCGAAAGGACTCGCTGCTCGAAGCGGGGCTTGATCCACTCGGTGCGGGCACGCTGTCGTTCCGCGGGAACCTCTCGTTCTCGTGCGTGACTCTGGCCGACGTAAAGAAGTTCGAGGCGTCGTGCGCCGAGCGCTTGAAGCCGTTGGGCGAGCCATGGCGAAAGGAACTCGAAGGCGTCACGGTGGTCGGGGCCAAAGACGTGCTGGGCCGAGTGCTCGCGGGCTACGTGCTCAAAGGCAAAGAATCCTGCGCCGTCGGAGCCGGCGGGCTCACCGTCGAGAAGCAACTGCTCGAGCTGGGGAAGCTGTTGAGCAAACCACCCACCGGTTCGATGTGGAAGACGGCACAAACGCTTGGGGGCCAGGCGGTGTTCGTTTC
>JANOHG010001134.1:0-4352 GCA_031406375.1 Archangiaceae bacterium
GCAGGCGTCGGTGGCGGAGCAGGCGTCGGTGGCGGAGCAGGCGTCGGTGGCGGAGCAGGCGTCGGTGGCGGAGCAGGCGTCGGTGGCGGAGCAGGCGTCGGTGGCGGAGCAGGCGTCGACCTCAACCCGGGCTGGGTTGGAGGGTCGTGCGCAAACGCTTCTTCCTGCAACGCCAGCGGCTACACCTCGACGGCCAGCTGTGAGACGAACGGGTTCAGCAACGGCATGTGCACTCAGTCGTGCGCGCTTTCCGGAAGTAGCTATGTCTGTCCTGACGCAGCGCAGACGGGCGGGACATCACACAACACGCTCACCCGCTGCATCAGCGCCAATGGGCTGCCGAAGTGCGTGAGCGAGTGTGATTTCAACCAATCAGCGGCCACAGGGTGCAGGCCTGGCTATTCATGCGTCCAGCGCCAGCGCTACCAGCAGCCCTCGAAGATCATCAAAGTCTGTCTGCCGGCCGCGGGGCAGCGATGGCCGGGTGAGGCCGCTGCTGCGAATGACATCGGAACTGCGTGTCTCGCCGACTCCAGTTGCGCCCACAACGCATGCCTGACGATGTCGGGTGGCTACTGCTCCAAGAACCTTTGCGATACCACCGGCTGTCCGACGGGCTCTAGGTGCTTCGGCGTCGGCGCAGGCCAGAGCTCGTGTCTCAAAGACTGCACGGCTCCAAACGAATGCCGCACCACCGACGGCTATACTTGCAACTCGCAGTACAAGATTTGTTGGCCTGGGACTGCAGGCACGCAGACCTGGAACTTCGCTGTTGGCGCCTCGGATTGCATGGCCGCTTGGGGCACCAACGGCAGCGGCCTGTCACCCTGCGACTTGGTCAAAGACCAGTACGTGGTGGTGCACAAGTCGGCGCGCAACCTGGCGCTGTGCAACCAGGGGATGCTGATCGCGAACTACCGACACGGGCTGGGCTTCGCGCCGGTCGGAGACAAGGTGCGCGAGGGCGATGGCCGCACCCCCGAAGGGGTCTTCTACGCCGCCTCGTTGCTTCCCAATTCGAGCTACTACAAGGCGTACCTCGTCAGCTATCCAGACAAGGGCGACGCCCTTCGCGGGCTCGACGCGGGAATCATCACTGTCACTCAGAAGAATGCGATCGACACCGCACAAACCAACTGCACCACCCCACTTCAGACCACCGACCTCGGCAGCTCCATCGAGATCCATGGAATGGGCTCTGCGACCGATTGGACGCTTGGGTGCATGGCGCTCGACAACACCTCCGTCGACGCGCTGTGGGCCACGATCGGCATCCGTGACACGATCGTGATCCTGCCCTGACACCTCTAGCGGCCGCCTCGATGTTCGGTCGGTAGCGCCAAGAAGGTACCTTTGAGCCAACGAGCCTGTAGATTGCGAGCGCTTGTCGGCCCTTAAGAAACCGTCATCAGACGTTGTTGTCGCCATTCGCAACCTGGCAAAACTGGGTGGCTCTCTTGGGCTGACGTTGGTGATCGGGTTCGTCATCCGGCCCCTGCTCCGGCGTTGGTTGGGGCCTGACTCCTTTGGACCATTCGACGCCGCCGACGGCTTCACTGCAGTCGCTTTCATCGCGCTGACGCTGGGCGTCGACTCCTACATTCTCAAAGAAATCCCAGTTCGACCGAAGCATGCGAACGACTTTTTCGCGTCGGTGTTCTTCACCCGCCTCGCTCTTGCGGTTCCGATCTTCATCGCGATGCAGGTGGTGATGGTTGTCACCGACCGCCCGCCGCTGATGCAGTGGTTGGTTTGGGTGCTTGGCGTCACCCAGTTCGTGATGGCGTGGAATTCGACGCTGCAGGTGCTGCTCCAGGCCAACACGACGGTCGACGGTCTGTCGGCGCTCAACGTCGCGGCGAAGACGCTCTGGGCGGTGGGAGCCCTGGTCGGCGTCGCGCTTGGTCATGGGATCAAAGCGGTCGCGCTGGCGCTGCTCGTTGCTGAGATGGTGAAAGCGCTCGTGTCCTGGATGCTTTGTCGAAAGCATCTGCAACTGTCCTTCGCTTCAAGCGGGTGGGCGCCAGCGAAGGTGATCGTCCTCGCTTCGCTGCCGTTCTATTTGAACTCCGTTTTCCACACCGTCTACAACAAGGTCGACGTCTTCCTTCTGTCAGTGATTGCGGGCGAAAGGCTCGGCCCACGCGCAGGCGACGTCGAGACAGGTTGGTATGGCGCCGCATCCGCGCTGGGAGGAATGTCGATGCTCGTCGTCCCGTTGGTGTTCGGGGTGATGATGCCGCTGCTCGCTCGCGCGCGAGAGAAGGATCCGGTCGAGTACAACCGGCTGATCAAACGCTCTCTCGAGCTGATCCTCATCATTGCTATTCCTATCTCGCTCGCGCTCGGCATTGGATCCGATGTTGGGATTGGGTTGCTGTTCGGCGAAGCCTATCTGCCGGCATCCCAAGCGCTTCGCCTGCTCGCTCCCGTTTATCTCTTCATCTACGTCAGCATCATCAGCGGCCTGGTGCTTCAGTTAGAGAACTACGCTTGGACGCTGGTGATCATCTCGGTGGTTGCTCTGGCATTGAACCTGGTCGCCAACCTCGTACTGATTGGCCCCGCTCTTGAGCGCTTTGGGCCGGCCGGTGGCGGGATGGCATGCGCGGCGATTCAGCTGGTGACCGAGGCCTGCGTGGCGACGACGATGGTGGTGATGATGGGCAGGCGCAGTCTTGATTGGCGCACCGCGCGGATGCTGCTGAAGACCGCTGGTGTCTGCGCAGCCGTCATCGGACTGGACGTCTTCCTGCGGCAGCATGCGCCCGAAATTCCAGGGGTGGCGCGGATGACGATCGACGGCGCGGTCTATGCGGCTGGAGTCGTGCTGTCGCGGGCAGTCGATCCTCGCGAGATGATCAACTTTGGAAGGCAGGCATTCCGCCCAGCCAGTGGATGAGGAGACAGAGATGACGACGGAAAAGGACGCGAAGGCGATGCTGAAGGCGATCATTCCCCCGATTGCGTGGAAGGCGGCGCAAAAGGTGAAAGAAGCGGTCGTGCCCATCAAGACGGGCTGGTTCGTCGCCGAAGACCCCAAGTCAGCGTTTTCGAAGGCCGCAACCCATTGGAACGGGAAAGAGATCGCCCGGACGTACGAGCGGCGGTGGCTTCAATTCGAGAAGGTGCTTTCAACGCCGGTGCCTCCGGCGTTCGCCTCAGAAGCGGAAGCGCCTTTGTTTGATCCAAAGACCGATGTTGTTTCTGAGCAGAGTCTTTTGCGTCACAACGCGGTGCTGGGTCTTGTCTTCGCGGTCGCCCATGCATCTCGGCAGCGACCTCAACTCAGCATGCTCGACTGGGGCGGCGGCGTTGGGCACCAATATGGCCTGTTGCGCAAGCTGCTTCCGGCTCTCAAGCTCGACTACACGTGTTTTGACCTGCCTGTGTCGGCGGACTTCGGGTCATCACGGTTTCCAGAGGCTCGGTTTACGTCGGACTTCGCGTGCCTGAAGACGACGTACGACATCGTCGTGGCCAACGGGTCACTGCATTGCTTCGAGCATTGGCAGAACATCGCCGACCAGTTGGCGGAAGCCGCCAGCGAATTCCTCTTCATCACCATGCTGCCTGTCGTCCTCAACGGCCCCTCAACCGTGATGACCCAGCGCTGGGAAAATTCCGACGGGACGTCGTACTCGGAGCCCGAGTGGTTCGTTTCGCGGGACGAGTTGCTGGCGCGATTCCCCACTGGCAAGTGGGAACTCAGACGCGAGCTGATATGCGGGTGCTCGCCGACAGTTCAAGGCAGCGACGCACTCATCGACTACCGCGGCTTTCTCTTCGAAAGGACCCGCTGACTCGGCTGCGTGCGCTGCCTGCCTGTTCGGGTGGTTCCGTTCAACCGTTGACCCTTCAGACTGCATTGCCTAAAGGCTCGCGCCCAAGAATTCTAAAAAAAGCGAGGAAGCAATGAAGGTGAAGGTCGAGGAGGTTTCTCCCATCGAACGCAGGCTTTCCATCGAAGTCGATGCGCCGTTGATCGCGCTGGAACTGAACAACGCCTACGGCCGCCTGTCACGTGAAGTGAAGATTCCCGGCTTTCGCCCGGGCAAGGTTCCTCGCCGCATCCTCGAGCAGAAGTTCAAGGCAGATGTCGAGACCGACGTCATTCGCCGCATCGAAGCGAAGGCGTTTCTCGACGCGATCAAGGAGCACAAGGTCGAAGCAGTCGCCGAGCCGCACATTTCATCGAGCACGCTCAACCCGAACGCGCCCTATGCCTTCACCGCGCGCGTCGAGGTGAAGCCGGTGCTCGAGGCGAAAGACTACAAGGGAATGACGCTGGCGAAGCAGCTTCTTCCAAAAAAGCATTGCTGCTTTCAGTGTACCATATAATGCCTTTTTTA
>JANOHG010001143.1:0-1673 GCA_031406375.1 Archangiaceae bacterium
GCCAGCTTCTTGACGGCGTTCTCGAGCTTTTCCAGAGGGTCGGCCACGGCCCAATACAACCACAGGCCCGTGCTATGCGCGAAGCGACGTGAACGAACCGTTCGGCAACACCTTCGGCCTCAAGGCCTCTGAGCTCAAGCACCTGCGGAACACCTGGAAGCGCAGGGTGTCGGTGCACGAGATTGTCAGCCCCGAGCTGGCGCGACACCTCTGCGAGTTCTCTGCTCAGACCAACCGGCAAGTCGGGGTGCTCATCTCGCGCAAGGGCGAAATCGAGCATGTCGTGGTGGGTAACGCCCACAAGCTCGATTTGCCCGACATCGGTCGTGCTCGCGCGGGCCAGGTTCGTTTGCGCGGCTTGCGCTTCGTTCACACCCACCTGAAATCCGAGGCGTTGACGAAAGACGACCTCACCGACTTGGCGCTGTTGCGACTCGACCTGATTGCGGCAATCGGCGTGAAGGAAGACGGGCTGCCAGGGGTGCTGCACTTCGCCCACCTGCTGCCTCAGAATGAAGCCGCGGCGCTGTGGCGAATGGAAACGTTGCCCAGTGTGCACGATGGCCAACCAGACTTCGCGGCCACCGTCGCTGCGCTCGAAGACGAGCTGAAGTTGACCACCCGCGCGCGGAAGATTGGAGATCGCGAACGCGCGGTACTGGTGGGCGTCTGTCTCGACGGAAAGCGCGCGAACACCGATGCCTCGCTGATCGAGCTAAAAGAGCTCGCTCGCACTGCGGGAGTCGAGGTGGTCGATCAGGTGCTTCAGATGCGCAAGCAGGTTGACCCGAAGTACCTCATCGGCCGCGGCAAGCTCGACGAGCTGAACCTGAAGTCGATGCAGATGGGCGCCGACCTGTTGATTTTCGACAAGGAGCTCAACCCTTCGCAGGCGCGCGGCATCAACGAAGCGACCAGCCTCAAGGTGCTCGACCGCACGCAGCTGATCCTCGACATCTTCGCGCAGCGGGCTCAAAGCGCTGACGGGAAGCTGCAGGTCGAGCTCGCGCAGTTGAAGTACCTGATGCCGCGGCTGGTGCAATCAGACGACTCGCTGTCGCGACTGGCAGGCGGCATCGGCGGTCGTGGCCCTGGCGAGACGAAGCTCGAAGTCGACCGCCGCCGCGTGCGCGATCGAATTACCCAGCTCGAAAAGCGCATCGATCAGCTGTCCATCAGCCGCCAAACCCGCCGCCGCTCGCGTGAACGACAGGGTCTGCCCGTGGTGTCGATTGTCGGCTACACCAACGCAGGCAAGTCGACGTTGCTCAACGTGCTGACGCGCTCGGAAGTGTTGGTCGAGAACAAGCTCTTCGCGACGCTCGACCCCACCAGCCGTCGCCTGCGGTTTCCCCGTGAGCACGAAGTCATCATCACCGACACGGTGGGTTTCATTCGCGATCTGCCAAAGGAGCTTGTCGCTGCGTTTCGCGCCACGCTCGAAGAGCTCGATGACGCGGCGCTGTTGCTTCACGTGATTGATGCTGCAGATCCTGCGCGCGATCAGCAGATAGAATCGGTCGAGAAGATTCTCGATCAGCTCGGCTTGGCCAAGCGTCCCCGGCTGCTTGTTTGGAACAAGATTGATGTGCTCGTTGAGGGCGAGGCTTTGGAGCTGGTCAGCGCTCGCGGCGGCGTCGCGATCAGCGCGGCGACCCAAAAGGGAGTCGAGG
>JANOHG010001173.1:0-1907 GCA_031406375.1 Archangiaceae bacterium
TGCTCGACCTGCCGGTTGAGGCCGCCAAAGAAAAAGCTGGCCACCGGGTTACGCGGCGAGAAGTTGGAGGTCGTCATTAGCTGGTGCTCAGCCCACGAGTGCTTCACCCCAGCGGGTTTCGGAAACGACGGGCTTTCGACGACGTGCGCCAGCTGAAACACCACTGCGCTCATCAGCCCCAGCGCGGCGTGCATCGCCAGGTATCCGACCAACACCTGCCACCACGCGTAGCTGCCGGCGAGCAGCGGCACCGCGATGAACAGCGCCAGGTGGACCACCTTCCAGCCAATCACCTGAGCTATCTGCCCCACTGGCTCGTGCTTTCCGGTGCGGGGGTCAATCGAGAGGACCTGCTGAAAGTCTTTCTTGAACACCCAGACGAGGGTGGTGAAGCAGTACAGCAGCAGCGCATACAGATGCTGGAACCGGTAGACGAAGCTTGGGTTGTCACGGGGGTAGAGCAACAGAAACGGCCCCGGCTCGAGGTCGTGATCGAGCCCCGGCACGTTGGTGTACGTATGGTGCACGAAGTTGTGCGCGCGCGACCAGGCGTAGGAGCTTGCTCCCATCAGGTCGAAGCTGTGCGAAAGCACCCGATTCACCCACTGGCGCGACGAATACGAGCCGTGAATGGCATCGTGGCAGACGTTGAAGCCGACGCCCGCAAGCATCACTCCCATCAAGACCGTCAACGGCAGCGCGAGCCAAGCGCTGAACACTCCGCTGACGAGCAAGGCCCACAGCGCGGTCGAGCCTCCCAAGAAGAAGACGGTCTTGGTAATCATCCGCCCGTTTGCGTGTCGGGAAATCCCGCGCTCGGCGAAATAGGCGTTAATCCGTTCTCGAAGGTCGGTCTGAAGGCGATTGTCGCGGGTGTCGAAGGTCAACCGGGCTGGGGTACTCATACAGACCGTTAAGGTACCCGTCGATTATCACCGGTTGACCACGGATCTCGCCGGGCCAACGCAGTAGGATCCGCGCCATGAAACTCAAGCGCCTGACTGACCCGATGGTGCGTGAAGGCGGAAAGCTGCGGCCCGCGACTTGGGACGAAGCGCTCGATCGCGCGGCGACAGGAATCCGCGCTGCTGTCGCCAAAGGTGGGCCGACCACCTTCGGCATCCTCAGCTGCAGCAAGGCGACCAATGAGGTGAACTACGTCGCGCAGAAGTTTCTCCGCGCAGCCGTGGGAAGCAACAACATCGACAGCTGCAATCGAACCTGACACGCACCCAGCGTCGTCGGTCTGGCGACGGTCTTCGGAGCGGGCGGAGGAACGAGCTCCTACCGTGAGGTGGAGGAAACAGACGTCATCCTGCTGTGGGGCAGCAACGCACGGGACACCCACCCCATCTTTTTTCATCACGTCCTCAAGGCGATTCGCCGGGGGGCCAAGGTCTACGTCATTGATCCACGGCGAACTTCCACCGCCGAGTGGGCCGACGGTTGGTTGAGCCTCGAGGTGGGCAGCGACATTGCTCTGGCGAACGCTGTCGGTCACGCCATCCTCGAAGAAGGGCTGCACAACCAGCGGTTCATTGCGCACGCAACCGACAACCTCGACGCCTATCGGGAAACCGTCTCGCGTTATCTTCCCGAGGAGGTCGGCCCGAAGATAGGCGTGGACCCCCAGTTGATTCGGAGGATGGCGCGCGACTACGCAAAAGCAGACCGCGCGATGATCTGCTGGACACTGGGCATCACCGAGCATCACACCGCGGTCGACAACGTGTTGGGGTTGATAAACCTTTCCCTGCTTACCGGCCACGTCGGCCGCTGGGGCTCGGGCCTCAATCCATTGCGTGGGCAGAACAACGTTCAGGGCGGAGGTGACATGGGCGCGCTGCCGGCCAAGCTGCCCGGCTTTCAGGATGTCGAGGACGCTGCGATTCGCGGCACGTTCGAAG
>JANOHG010001193.1:0-6582 GCA_031406375.1 Archangiaceae bacterium
GTCGCGTCGTGGAACGGAACATTTCGGGCGGGCGCATCGACGTTGTTGCCGAGCAGGTAGCCCATCGACACACGCAGCGCGATGTCCGTGACGTCATCGCCTGGGCGCCGACCATTCGGGAAGCCACCCACGTCGCATGCCGGATTATTTGCCGTCGTCAACACTCCATTCACAAAGCACCCAGCAGCGCCCAAGTTGTTCTGACTCGCTGCTGGCGTCGCAGGCAGCATGGTGTTGAGGCGCTGATACTCACACACCGAGCCGTTGGCGTTGACGCCTGGAACACCGGTGAGGAATGCGGCAACCAGATCCGTGCGAGGAAACAACGTCGGCGCCGGAACAGTCGGCCCGAACAGCAGCTCGATGACTGCGGGCAGCGTCGGGTTGGTGACATAGACAGCGAACTGACCGTCGTCTTTTGGCTCGGACGAATTGAAGCGATCCTTGTCCTTGATGCCAATCACAACTTCGTTCACCAACGGATTCCCAAGCCTCGACACCTGCGCCCAAGCGCCACCCTCACGTGACGGCCGCGAGTAAGTGGCAGCAGGGTTAATGACCCGTGCCTGCCGTACGCTCGCTGTGGTCCAGGCGCCAATCGTGGTCTGAGCTCCCGCGGTCAGGCAGGTTGTCGGCACCTCAAGCGCGAGGCTGGTGACGTTCTTGTATTGCAGTGGATTCGGCACCGCGCCGCGAAGCGCGCCATTCGTAATCACGCCCGCGGGAGCGTTCACGAGATCGAAGATTGGCCCCAGGTTGACTGCGAAGGATTCCGCACGCTGGCCCACGAACAGCCTCGCCGGCATCGCGCAACCTGGAATGTTGACCGTCTGAACGAATCCGCTCGCATAAGCAGCGTAGTTGCCATCGCCGCCATCGGCATTGCCGAACGACTTTCGGCCGACGTAGTCGAGCGGCTTGATGAAGGTGGTACCGCCGTCGGCCCCAGTGACGTCGGCCGACGTGCCCGTGCGGCGATTTCCACGCACGACCTTCACGGCATACGTCTCATGCACCGAGAGATTCGCGCGGTTGTTGGGATCTCCCACGTTCATGAAAGGGACGGCGACCATCGGCTTCGCACCGCCGTCGCTCGGGCCAATCGCCAGCGAGATTCCGGTACCCGCGTTGTTGAGCGTGTTCGCAAAGCGAAACTGGAAAGTGATGTCTTCCCCGGCGTTCCCGTCGTTGTCGACGTGAATCTCGTAGAGCGCTTCCGGATCCAGAGTGAAGTAGTTGGGGCCACCGTACGCATCCTGCAAAGGCAGATAGTTGGCGATAAGCGTCACGTAGCCGGCGCGATTGGGGTCGTAGCTGCGAAACGCATAAAAGTCGGTGGCGTCGACCTTTGGATTCTTGGTCAGAAACGGCGCCTCACGATGGCTTGATGCCTGTGCGATTCCAGCCAGTGCGACGACCGCACAAGCTGCAAGTCTTTTTGGAAATCTCACGAATTGCCCCCTCGGGTGAGCGGCTCTAAACGGGTTTTCGTAAGTACGTTGCGGGTCGGATTTTGGATGCTTCCCCACAGCGACAACGCAGGTGTATAGCCACCCAATGCGATTATTCAGCCTCTGTGTGTTTGTGGCGATCGCGGCCTGCAGCAAAAAGCCGTCGATTGATGCGACGGACGCTTCAGTTGCGATCCCAGAGTTGAAGCCCACCGACGGACAGGGGCTGGGTGATGTGCTGGTCTTCGAAGCTCAGAACAAGAACAAGTCGGACCCTTCGACCCAGAAAGTGCGCGACGCAGTGGGGAAGCTCCTTACCCTCAGCGCAGAACAGCAGCACCTTGGGCGGCCGATTGGGGCCACCCATTGTCTGGGGTTCCACACCGCCGAGCACCTTGCGCTGAGCATCTGCGAATACGCCGACGAGAAAGCGGCGGAAGCGGGTGCTGAAGTGTCGCGCGCTGCATTCGCGGCGATCAGCCACCGCACCGTTCACGTCAGGCGAAGCACCACAATCACCATCCTCGAGAATCCAGCCGATGAATCGAGCGCAGCGGCGAAGAAGAAAGTGCTCGACGCGTTCGAAGCGCTCTGAGCTGTCAGATTCTCTCGACCAGCCACCAGACGGCAGCACAGAGAATCGCGACCGAGCCCAGCTGAAACATTCCGAGTCGGTAGAGGCGGGTATTGCGCAGCGCGAATGCGAGCGGCACGAAGAGCGCGACGATCGCCGCCTGGCCCGCCTCGACACCGAGATTGAAGCCCAACACCGACGCCCAGATTCCGCCTGAGCCCGCGCCGAGATCCTGCATCGCGTTCACGAAGCCAAAGCCGTGAAGCAGGCCAAGACCGAACGCCAGGCTCCATCGGCCGTCAGGCAACAGCGGCCACAGATTGTTGAGCGCCGCGAGGCCCACCGATGCCGCGATGGCGACTTCAACCCATTTCGGCTCGGGGCGAATGACATCGAATGCCGCCAGGCCGAGGGTAATCGAATGCGCGACGGTGAAGCTGGTCACGACCTTGAGCACTTCAAGCAATGCCGGCCGCAATCGCTCAACCGATTCCCATTCGTCGTTGCGCCTGCGCAGCACCGACGGCAGCAACAGCGCGAAGAGAAAACACAGGTGGTCGGCGCCGATCGCGATGTGGTGCACCCCTGAAGTGAACGCTTCCCACATCTGCTTGGAGAGCGAGACTTCGTCGACGCTAAGCGTGCGGCTGCGCTCATCGGCAGAGAAGGCGACCCAGCTGTCACCGGCACCGACAAGCCGGACAAGCCCACGATGTTGGGCGTCGACATCGAAGAGCAAAGCGTAGGCGACGGTGAAGTCCTTCACGTCGGCCAGGCAAGCGAACGAAAAGTCGAGCACGGCATATACGCCGTCCGAGTGCTGAGTCAGTCGAAGCGAAGCTGGGCTCGCCAAACACGCTTTTGTTTCTTGTGACAGGTTCAAACGGCGCTGCGCGTAGTCGAGAATCTCGCTTTGGCGGGCGGTGACTTCGCGCCAGAGGATTCGCCCGTCGCCATCGGCGTCGAGCTCGAGTTCTGTATCGAGGTCCTTCAGTGCGATGTCCCAGCGGGCGGTCACGTCGGCGCCACGCGGGGTCAGGGTGAGGTAACTGTCGCTGGCCTTATGGGCTCTGACCTGGGGAGCCAGCAAGACCAAGAACAGCGCCAGCGCTCTCGCCATCGTCGCGCGCGCATCAGCCCCTTGCCGAGCCAGCCGGGTCACTGCATTGCCTCGAGCTTCTTCGCCAACTCACGCGCTGGCTTCCACTCGAACCCGGTGCGCTTCATCCACGCAAGCGCCGGAGCCGCTGCTTGTGGCCGACTTGCCGCCAGCGCGGCCTCGAGCAACGCACGCACATCGGCCGGTTCGCGCTGAACTTTGAAGTTCGCCTCGGCGAGGTCGAGCGCCTTGGTCGCATCTTCCTCGACGTACAGCGCGAACCTCGACTCTTCTCGACGATGAACCGTGTCTGCGCGTTGGCGCGTCGCCGCTACCCGCTCGCGCAAGACGACACACGCCGCCTGTTCGAGCTTGGCGGCTCGCTGGGAAACACACAGCCTCAACAGCAGCGCGTCGTTGCGCTCGTACCCGCCCAGCAGCTTCACCGCTTCTGTTGGGCGATTCGCATCGAGCAAGAGATCCGCCCACGCACCGCGGGTGTAATCGTCTTGAGGATCCAGCCGCAGCGCGCCAGCGAAGTTCTCTTCCGCCAGCGCCGTGTCGCCTGCCCACCACCTCAGCTCTCCGGCGACAGACATCGCCCAGCTCTTGAGCTTTGCCGTGTCTGCGCCCGCGAGCGCGGCATCGATTGACGCTGCTGCCGCCGCTGCATCGCCCTGCAAGCCCTTGAGAGGCGCGCGACAGACGACTTCAACCAATTCGGATACGAGGCCGCTGAGCGCAGCGCAGCTCTTCTGCGCCTCGAGGTAGTCGCCAACGACTTGTGCAACCGTGGCCCGCACAATCCACGCCTGCGCGTTGCGAGGATCCGCCGTCACCAGCGCGTCGAGATCCGCGCGCGCGCCAGCGAAGTCATGAAGGCTTTGCTTGAGAGTTGCCCGAACCAACCGTACCTGGTCAGGCGGATCCACCGCGTTCCACCAGGGCGCCAGAACGGCCTGTGCTCTTCCAATCAACCGTACGTCGTTGCCTTCCGCCCGCGCGGAATCGAGGTAGCCCTGCGCCAGCTTGACCGCAGAATCCACATCATCGGGTCTGCTCGCGAGCGCCGCCCGAGCCGCCGCGCGCGCTTTTCGCGTCTCGCCCCCCGCCGGAACGTTCTCGACCACTTCCTCGGGTGAGGTCGGAATGAACGGGCCTTCAGTCTTCGATTTCGGAGCGACCACCACCGCTGCCAACGCGACGAACGTCCCAACCAGGACCCAACTCGTTCGAGACATCGAACGTCAGGTGTCCTTCGGCAACGCCCGCAAAATGGCTTTTCCGTCTTTGATGACGACCTTGAACTCGACACTCTTGGCGTTGTGCTCCTTCATCAACGCGGGCACCTGCTTGCGAAGCGTCTGCGACAGCACATCGAGCGACAACTTCGAGACGTCTTCGTTGCAGCGGCGCTTCGCCATCACGTACGCATCGAAGATCGCCTTGACCTTTTGATCCGACAACTGCCCCGGAACTGCCGCCGCTGCCGGAGGCTGAGGTGCCACCTTCGGGCCCGTGACAGCGGTTGTGGGGGCTTCAGGCTTCTTCACCTGCGCCTGGTCGGCCTTTTTTTCCTTCGCCTGCTGTTGTTCCTTGCTGCGCAGCTTGAGCTTGAAGAGGTCCCTGCGGTACGTGCCTGCTTCGATTTCTTGCAGCGTGCGCGCCCACAGTCGTTCGTAGGTGAGCATTTTCGAGGCCACCGCTTCGACTCGAAATTTCGTCGCGACCTGGCGCACGAAGGTGTTGCGCAGACCCGAGACTTTCTTCTTCAGCGCACCATGCTCAACCGTCGGCGGTTTGCGATCTACCCCCAAAAAGTACTGCTCGTACTTGACCCGCAAAGCGGCGATCGCTGCCTCGATCTCAGTGCAGGCAGCGTCCACCTGTGCGGCGTCGCCCAGCGTCTTTCTTTGGTCCGTCGGTTCGGCCACGTGAGGTGCAGCTTACCCCCAGAAATTGTCTGAAGATCCCACCTCTTCGAAGGATCTTTTCTGTCAGCTCACCGCGAGGGCGTTGAGATCAACCCCAGGCTGGGCGCGCAACGCACGCCCTTTCGTCACCAGAATCGTCACGCCCAACGAGAACAGGCAAAACGAGATGAATTGGGAAACCGAGACGTTGTACCAGGCCTCAAGGGGTACTCCGGCTGCGAGGCTCTTCAAGCCCATGTAGTTGAGCAACCCGTTCAGCGTGCCGCGTTCGACGTCACCGCGAAACAGCTCGACCGAGCTGCGCAGCAGTGCGTACCCCATCAACCACATCCCGAGAATCTGCCCGTGGAAGCGCCGGTACTTTCGCATCGTGAGCAGAAACACGAACAGCGTCAACTGCCCCAGCGATTCGTACACCTGCGTCGGGTGCACCGGCAGCGTGTGTCCATGCTGAGTGACCCAATCGGAAATCTGTACGGCTCCGGGAACCGCCTGGTGGGTAATCTGCCCGGTCGCCTCGACGACCCATCGGGTATCGGTGGATTGCGACTGCCACGCAAGCGACGGCGTACCGCCCACCGTCCCGAAGACATTCTTCGCAGCAGGCCCTGGAAAGTGCACCACGAACTTCGAGGCTTCGGTGGTCACGTCTCCCCAGCAGCACCCTGCCGAGAAACAACCTTGCCGCCCCAGCGAGTGCCCCAACGACACCACTGGCATCGCGACGTCGGCGAGGCGAAGAAACTCGATGTCGTTCTTCTTCGCGTACCAATAGGCAGTGAGCGAAGCCCCAATCAACCCACCGTAGAAGACGAGTCCACCGCTCAGCGAAAAAATCTTCGAAAGATCCGACGCGTAGTCCTTCCAGTTGACGATGATGAACAGGACGCGCGAGCCAACCATCGCTCCAATGAAGACGTAGAAAGCCAGATCGAAAATCTGATCGCGCTTCTTCAGCCCTTCAGCACCTGGCCACTCGCGCATCGACATCCACCCCGCGGCAGTGACGGCGAAGATGAAGCCGCCGCCAACCAGCACTCCGTAGGTGTGAATCGGAATTCCTTCACCTTTGCCCCGCCCCAGAAACGGCACCTCGGGCAACGCGTAGTACAGCCCCAGTCCTGCGAGGCCGATGCCCATCAACCCGAAGGTAATCGCCCGTCGCTTTTGGTCATCAGGCGATGGCGCCGTCAGTGTGCCGGTCTTTGGGTCGGGCGGACCTGCCGCGCCTCGCCAACCGCTGACCGCCGCATAAACCACCAGGCCCAGCGCCACGAGGTACACCATCGTCCTCGAGAAATCGGAGTTCAGCAGGAACTTGTAGATGACGGGCAACATGGTGAGATGCTCCTCAGGCCGGCTTCTTGATTTCCTTCCGAACGAACGAATCGACCACCAGCATCCCCACTCCGACGCAAATCGCCATGTCTGCGATGTTGAAGCTCGGCCAGGCAAGCTTGTCGAACCAGTGCGCTTCCAGGAAATCAATCACGAAGCCGCGCGCCAACCGGTCAATGTAGTTGC
>JANOHG010001202.1:0-1679 GCA_031406375.1 Archangiaceae bacterium
GGGCGAGACGGCCACGGCCAGCGGCTCTTCCGATTTGATGAAAACGCCACTGCGCGAAATGTTCGAGACGTACTCAGAGATAAACTCGTCAACCGACGCGAAGTCGAGGTTCACCGTCTGACGCGTCTCGATTCGGCGTTCGACCGTCATTTAGGGCTCCGCTACTTGAGGACGACGCCAACATCGGTGGGTTCTGCGATTCCCGACTCTGGCTCAGGGTCGTTCGAGCCTCCCGCCTTCTGAACACTCGGCGGCTGAGACGGGCGCGCGTTGTTCGCCCCACGATTATCCGGTCGGCCGCCGCCCCCTCCGGCATTGCCGCCCTGACGATCTCTGCCGCGACCTCGATCACGTCGACTGCCGCGGTCTCCTCCACCTTGCCCACCCGCCGGAGGACGATCACCCCCCCCGCCACCGCGATCGCTTCCACCGCGGCTCTCGACACGGTTTTCTGGCGCGCCGCGCTTGGGGTTACCCCAGCGCTGAGGCTCTATCTGTTCGACCGACGAAGCGACCTTGTGTTCGGTGCCCGAGGCGACACGCGCGTAGATGTCGTACTGCTCGCGGTGGTAGTCGAGCTGAGTGCGAACCTGAATCGACTTATTGAAGCGATCCATCAGGTGCCGCAATTCTTGCTTCTCTTCGCCCAGCAATAAATTGGCGACCTCGGCTTGGCAGCTGATTACCAGCGTCGGGTCTTTATAAGACCCGGCCGATCGTCGCAGCTCGCGGAAAATCTCATACGAGACAGTCGTCGCCGTCTTCACGAAGCCTTGGCCGTCGCAGTACGCGCAGTCTTCGTGAAGCATCCGGCCAATCGACTCGCGCACGCGTTTGCGCGTCATCTCGACGAGACCGAGCTCGGAAATCTTGAGGACGTTGGTCTTCGCTTTGTCGCGACCCAGCGCCTCCTGCAACGACTTGAAGACCTTGTCGCGGTTCTGCTGCTTCTCCATGTCGATGAAGTCACAGATGATGATGCCGCCGATGTTGCGCAGCCGCAGCTGGTAGACGATTTCCTTCGCAGCCTCGACGTTGATCTTGGTGATCGTCTCTTCGAGGCTCTTCTTACCGACGTAACGTCCTGAGTTGACGTCGATCGCCGTCAGCGCTTCTGCCTGATCCATGATCAGATAGCCGCCGCTCTTTAGCCAGACCTTGCGAGCGGTCGCCCGCTTGATCTCTTCCTCGATTCCGTAGGCGTCGAAGATCGGCTCGTCGGTGTCATGCAGCAGCACCCGTTCGCGAAGCGCGGTGTCCTGCGCAGTCACGAACTGAAGCACCCGCTCGTATTCTTCGCGGTCGTCGATCACCAGCCGTTCAACATCCTGGGCGAAAAGATCTCGGGTCGCGCGAAGGATGAGATCGAGATCGGGGTGCATCAGCCCAGGCTGGTGACGCTTTTCGTTCTTCTTGACCGTCTCGTTCCAGACCTCGAGCAAAAAGCGAATATCGGCTTCGAGCTTCTCTTGCGGAACGTTCTCGGCAACCGTCCGAACGATGAACCCAGTTCCCGGAGGCCGGAGGCGGTCGACAATCTCGCGCAAGCGTCGACGTTCTTTCTCGTTACCGATGCGACGGCTGATGCCCACGTGATCCACCGTGGGCATGAAGACGAGGTGACGGCCTGGAATCGAGATGTGGGAGGTCAAGCGCGCTCCCTTGGTGCCAATCGGGTC
>JANOHG010001204.1:0-5352 GCA_031406375.1 Archangiaceae bacterium
CGTGTGTTGACGCTTCGGCACGGGACGGAACGAGCAGCCCGGTTGCGGGAATCGCAGCGAGCACGGCAGCAACGAGATCGCGGCGTGGCCGGCGACGGAGCGACTTCTCGACGAGTGAAGTCACGCCATCGGCGAGGTATTGGCGCCCGCGAGACAGTCGCTGCAACGCGGCTGCTTCGGAGATGCCAAGTGCCTCGGAGACTTCGCGCGTCGGCGCAAGGTGGCCGCTCACCACACACGCTGTTCTATTCCCGGCGCATTGGGCTCACCGCGCCCATCTTTCTCGCGGGAAAACTGACCGGTTCCGTCGGTTCGACACAGGTGGGGCTGCTCGACGCAGTCGTCACCGGCCCGTGGGTTGGCCTGAAGTCCGACGGGAAAAGAAGCCGAGCGTTCAGCGTTCACGCCGAACGGCCGTTTCACTTCAGCCTCGACGACGAGCTGCCCACCGAGCCCGTCACTTCCACCAACTACTTCGCGGGGGTCATTCGTCAGCAAGCAACCAAGAACGCAGCGTTGGGGGTGAGCGTCACTTCGGCGATACCGATGGCGACAGGCTGCGCCCCCACTGACGTCTGCGATCCAAGCGGGGGAAACGCGGCGGCGCTCGACTGGAAGCTGACCACCGATTCGGGCGACTGGAGTTGGTTGGGTCAGCTCGAAGGCTCGATGGTGACGGGCCCGAAGGAACGTACCTTGCGCGATGGAACCTTGTTGCGCGCGTTCGACAACGGGTGGGGCTTCTACATGCGGGGAGGCAAGGTCGGCGGAGAGCCGTTTCGGTTCCGGGTAGACCTCGAGTACGCCGCGCCGACGCTCGAATTGAATCAGACCGGCTTTCTGCAGAACCAGAACTTCGCCCGCGCACAGGCGTGGGCGATGTGGGTGAAGACGGGGATGTCGGGGCTCCTCAGCGAGCTCTACGCGAGCATCGGCACCGGCCACAACGTTTCAACCGATGGCCGCGATGTCTACCGAGGAGGTGGAGCGTGGATCAACGCAGAAGCGGTTCTTTCGACGTTCGACTTCATCGGTTGCAACCTCGCCGCGGAAGCTGCGCGTTACGACATTCGAGAAGTCGCGCGCACTGGAATTCCGTTCGGTCGCGGCGGAGCGGTCTACGTCGATTGCTACTTCCAGACCGACGGCAACCGCACGCTGCAGCTTACTGGAAACATGGCGTACGGTGCCCATCTTCCTCACGGCCTCTTCAAGGGAAGCTCGGGGTATGGCGGCGAAGTCACCGGACGGCTGCGGTTTCACCCCCGCCTACAAACCGAGCTGACGGTGGGCCTTGACTACACGCCCCACGGCCCGCGGTATGTGGAGACACTGAGCGAGGGGCTGCATCGGCTGGGCAACCTGCAATCGCGCTACTTGTCGCTGACGCTCAGGCAGCAGCTGGTGTTGACACCGCGGCTCACCTTGCAGGGCTATGCGCAGTTGTTCACCGACGCGGAGTACACGCAGGACTTCTTCAATGCCGCTTCCACCGGACGAAAGGCAATCAAAGCCGAGCACCTGGTCGCGGTGAGTGCCCCCGAGCAAATCGAGCGCAGCAGCGCGCTCAACTTCAACCTGGTGCTGCGCTGGGAATATCGACTCGGCTCGACGCTGTACGCGGTCTACGCGCGCGACCAGCGAGGAACGCCCTCGAAGACTGTCCGGGGCTTCGAGGCTTTGGCACCCGACAGGCTCTTCGCCGGCCCTGCGACCGACTCCATTCTCGTCAAGTGGTCGTACTGGTGGGGATGAACGTGAGCGCGCTTTATCGCCAGTGCGCAGGCCTGTTCATGGTCGGCTTTCCGCGCTCTGCGCTGGACTCCGACATTTGCGCGTTGGTGGACGACGGCATCTTTGGCGCCATCCTCTTCAAGCGAAACATCAGCACACCTGCGCAGACCGCCGAGCTGATTCGCGCGCTGAAGAGCCACGCGGGGCGACCCTTCGTGCTCGCGGTGGACCAGGAAGGCGGGCGGGTCGCGCGGTTGCGGGGTGAACCCTTCACTCCACTTCCTTCGATGCGGGACATCGGCCGCGCGTGCGACGCCGCTTTGGCTGCGCGGGTCGGACAGTTGCTCGCCTATGAGGTTCGCGCGCTCGGCTTCGACTGGGACTTCGCGCCCGTTCTCGATGTCGACACCAATCCGAAGAATCCCGTCATCGGCGATCGCGCATTTCACTCGGATGTCGCCCAGGTCGCGCGGCTGGGAGTTGCATTGGCGCAAGGAATGGAAGCCGCCGGGGTCGCGTCGTGCGGCAAGCATTTCCCGGGGCACGGTGACACCGAGCAGGACTCGCACCTCGCGCTGCCGCGACTGCCCCACAACCTGACGCGGCTGCGCGCGGTCGAGTTGGTGCCGTTCGCTGCCTTCGCCAAAGCGCGGCTGTCGTCGTTGATGACCGCGCACGTCATCTTCGATGCGCTCGAGCCTGGCAAGCCCGCGACAATGAGCACCGCCGTGCTCGAAGGGCTGCTTCGCAAAGAGCTCGGGTTTGGTGGAGTGCTCGTCAGTGACGATCTCGAGATGAAAGCCATCTCGGATCATTTCTCGGTGGAACAGGCGGTCGTTGATGGAGTCAACGCGGGCGTGGATCTCTTTCTCGTCTGTCACACCGCGCGGGTGCAGCGAGGCGCGATTTCCGCATTGGTGAGAGCCGTCGAAGACGGCCGCGTCTCCAAGGCGCGCGTCGACGAGGCCCTGGGTCGGCTCGAGTCGCTCACCCGCCGCTTCGCGCGCGGGCCCGAAGATTTGCTTTCCACGCTTGGCAGCGCAGAACATCGGCGGCTTGCCGCCGGCCTAGATGCGGTCACTTTCGTCGGCCGAGATCCAACCGAGCGATGATGGTTGGCAACATGGGCGTGGTTCGGCACTAAGGGACTGAGATCGGATTACCCGACCGTTCTCGCAGCCGATGCATCGTCGCCAGCTTCGTTCCGCTCGCTGCGGTTTACCCAACAGTAGACCTCGGTCGCGCGCCTCGCTGGCGTCGTGCCTCGGCTGCGATCTTAAGGCCGGATAATCCGAACTCAGGCCCTAACGGGTGAGCCAGTAGATTGCTTGGGGCAGTGCGCACAGCACGAGCGCTGCTCCTGAAACCAAGGTGAGCTTCAACGAGAACAGGTCTTCGAGGCTACCGACGACGATGGCCTCGAGTTTTTTCAGTCCAAGATTTTCGAGTTCAGCCACCGCATCAGCTCCAGAATTCGCGCGTGCGACGTGGCCGACGATTGACAGCGCCAGCATCCGCCGTGAGTACGAAGCAAGAAAGCCCGCTGCCTTCTCTGCGAACGACGCCGGCTTCAGCGGGGGTCCCTCGTCCGTCAGGCCTTGAACAAGCTGGCTGCGAACTTCACTTGCCACTTCGTTGGTAGTCACCTTCGAGCCTCGCACCTTCTTGGCTGCCGCGAGACAGGCGGGCTTCACCTGCGCGTAGAGGTAGGCGATGAGTTTTTTGTCGACCAACTGCTGCCCTAAGCTCTTGAGCAGTCCGCGCACCGCTCCGGTGTAACCACCCGCGAGGCCCATCACGATGGGTGTCAGCACGAGCGACGCGGTCAACCAACCGGGCGCGTCGAATCCAGTCGACCGCCAGAGCAAGACAGAGCAGCCCGCAAGCAGGGCTCCGATTGCTCCCATCAGCACCAAACCGCCCAGCGCTCCAGTCAGCCCACCGAGCACCACGCCCGGAATTGTGGTCAGCAACGCAACACCGCCCTGCTTCGCCAGCGCTTTCAACTTCTCGGCATTTGCGGGCGTCAATCAGCCACCAGTGCTTCGACTTCCTGTTCGGAAGGGGGTGGTAGTTCGAGATCCTCTTTTCGCCGAAACAATAGCCACACTGCACCGACGATTGAGATGAGGGTGAAGCCAATCAGCAGCAGCGCACTCTTCAGTGCGGCGCGTTCGGCCCGCTTTCTCCTCTCGGCGAGGAACCCTCCTGCAAGTGCCATCAGCGCAACGGCGATCGCCACGAAGAACAGCAACATCTGGCTGCCCGCTTGGGCGGTGACGGCGGTCAACAGCAGCCAAGCGACAGCCGCCCACAGCACCACCCGTCCTACCTTGAACTTCGTAAGGGCGATCGCGCCCTTCACCCCTTCGCCGATGACAGCAGCTCCACCATCGCTCATGGCGTGACTGTCTCACGCGGCGACCTCGTTGATCAGTAGACTTCGAGCAACTCCACTCGGCATTCGTAGCGTGGGTGACGCAAGTCGATGTACTCGACCTTGCCGCTCAGCTCATCGAAGGTCCCGGTGAGCAAAGCCGGCGCCGCCATCAAGGCCAGATACCAACCGTCCTCGAGCAGCTGGGTCTCTTTGATGTTGCGCTTGTAGGTAACCCGACCCTTGAACGCCCAGATGCTGCGCATCCCCGCGGCGTGAATTCCGACTCCCGCATCGGGTGGCGTCACCCGACCATCAACCGCCTTGGGCGCCTGCGCCATCACCCAGTTATCGAACCGAATGCTTGACGAGGGCGAAATCAGTGAAAGGTCTGCAAGGGAACCATTCGAGCTCTGCTTCACTTCGACGATCGCGACGAGCTCTTCCCCCATTCGACCTTCACCGAAGTCGCGAAGCCTCGCGGCAGCCTCGACCTTCTGAGCAAACTCGCGCGCCTGCCTTCCCCCTCGCTCAGCTTCGGACTTCGCGACCCCGTGCAGTTCGCTATAACCAAAGGTTTCCTCATATGCGGTCCCCGTCTTGCCATACCGTTTGGCAGCCGCGGACCAGGCGACGATGGCTTGCTCGCCATGTTGAGGCAGCGTCTTCAGACCGAACGGCTCGATGAACGGCGGTGGCTCTTGCGTCACCTGCTCGAGTCGATGCCGCAGCTGATGGAAGTAGTACGACACCACTCCATTCTCGACGCGCGACCGCGCAAGGGTCTGTTGCGCCCACCCATCGACACGTTCGCGTACGACTGCCGCTTCGTACGCCAGCACCGCCGCCGGGTCTGGAAGGTCGTCGGGCAGGTTTCGGATTCGGTGGCCCTTCGATTGTTGCTCGTCGGGCGCCGGCAACACCACAGCGCTCTTCCGAGGAAGCAGAATCGCTGGGCGCGGCGAATCATCCCCTGTTGCGCGCAAAGACTCTGCGACCGCGGTGGCAGTCACCGCCGGCGCAACGCCCAATGAAGGTCGCTTCGCCGGTGCTCGCTTCACAATGGGCGGCGGCACGGTGACGGGTAGGGGTTCGCGCTGAACGGCAACCTCAACCACCTCGAACTCGACGACCGCAGGGGACGCGAGCGGCGCAACGGGCTGCTCGTCTGCCGGCAAGCTCTTCCACACCACGGCAAATGCGGCGTGGACCCCCACCGACGTCGCCAGCGCCCACTTGAG
>JANOHG010001206.1:0-1310 GCA_031406375.1 Archangiaceae bacterium
GAAACGAAATTCCACCAGATGTGCCGGGGCCCGTCGAGCGGCGCGCCACCCAAGAGAACGACGCGCGCGGGCACATCGGCGCGAAGCACGGGCGAAGTGCCCGGCACCAACACAGCCATGTTGCGCGCGGGGATCTCGTCCTTGCCGCAAAAGATCGAGCCTTCGACGACGTAGACAGCGCGCTCTTCGTGGTTGTCGGGCAGAGCGAGGATGAAGAACTTTGCGATCTTCTGCTCGAGGCTCGGCACTTCGGGGTAGGCGTCGGGGCCGTCGAAGTCGAGCTCTTTCCAGTTGGCGCCGTCGCGCAACTTCCAGAGGTTGTCGATCGGTGAGAACCACGACGGGTTGACGGTGTCGACGCGGATCAACCCGACGAGGTTGAAGCGGTTGATGGCCTGCATCTGCGAGCCGACGCCCCACGAGAGCTGCGCGAGCGCGGCGTCGTACAGTTGATGCTTGAGCCAGGTCTGCATCACTTTGGGCATGCTGTCGGTGCGGCCCATCGTGGGCAGCAGGGCGACAATCGCCGCGTCGTGCATCCTCTCGTTGTTGCCGTTCCACACGATGCCTGCGCGCGCGGCTTGATAGGCGGCGTATTCGGTCATCAGCTTCGCGTGTTGGATCATCGTCAGCTGCACGATGCCCAGACACATGAAGACCATCAGCGGCATCACGATGGCGGACTCGACGGCGGCCTGCCCGTTCTGAACGTTCGCGCGAAGGTGACTGGCTTTGGCCGCGGACCCAAAGAAAGCGACGGGCCATTGCAGGAGCCGGAGGCGTGGAAGCATGCCCTTTGCGCGCTGCGAAACAGGGGCCCGCGCAACCTTCCGAAAGCTCAGAATGGTCTGCACATCAACATCTCGAATTCAGGACGGCTGCTGTCAGGCATCGGCATCTGGTGCGCTCCGCACGACGCGGCGGCGTTGGTGCTCTTGACGACGCTTAAGTTTCTCCTCGAGCGCGTCGCCGGCAGCCGTGAGGTGACGTGCGGCCGCGTACAGCACTTTTCAATGCGCGGCGGGCTGGGGCTCTTTGGGAGGTGCCGCCATCTCTTGCGCGGTGTCAGCTTTGTCGCTGCGCTTGGATGGCGACTTGGGCGCCGGGGCCGCGCGCTTCATGGTGTTGCGGCGATCAGCGACCGTCCTGGCGGCGGCGGTGTTCGGAAACTCGCGCACCAGCGCATCGCAATACACGTCGGCCTGACCTTCGTTTCCGAGCGCCTCGAGTGCGCTGCACAGTCGATTGAGCGCGTCGGCCCGCGACGCACCTTTCACATGAACCCTGAGCGCGGCAAGCGCGTGCTTCAC
>JANOHG010001320.1:0-5815 GCA_031406375.1 Archangiaceae bacterium
GACACCATCAGGTGAAGCGGATGCTTGGCGCTCTGGGAATGCCCGTGCTCTCGCTCCACCGCGAGGCGATCGGTACATTGCTCCTTGACGTCGATGAAGGTGAATGTCGGTTGCTGTCGGATGACGAGATCGTGGGTTGCTTGCGGTACACGCCGCGAATCGGCTGATGCGGCGCCTGGTTTGACCTTCTGGCGCAGTGCCTGCACTCTGCGGTTCGGCCTCCGAGTTCTTCCCTCTTCCCCGTGTTTGACCCTCAGTTTTCTGAAGGTACTCCATGAAAATCCGGATTCTTGTCGCAGCGTTCGCCGTCTGTACTGGGTTCGCTCTATCAGCCTGTAGCAATCCGGCAGAAGGATACGCCAGCGCGCAGGGCTCAGTGGGATCTAGTCAAGATGACGCGTTGGTGTTCGCCGCCGACCGCGACACCAATCAGGTCTACGTTTTCGACACCCGCAGCGAACAACGTGTTGCGGCGATCAAGGTGGGTGCTTCGCCCGAGAAGGTGTTGGTCGGAAGAGACGACACGGTTTACGTGACCAATCGAATGGGCCGCAGCATCAGCGTCATCCGTCGTGGCGAATGGCAAGAAGCCGCGCGCATCGATGTCGGAATCGAACCTGTGTCGATGGCCCTGACTTCGGACGGCAAGACGCTGTACGTGGTGAGCAGCACTTCGCTCGAATCCGCGGACTACGGGGTGCTCACCGCCATCGACACCCACACGCTGTCTTCCAAGTGGGAGCTCGCCGTCGGCCACGAGCCACGTGGTCTGGCGCTCATGGAAGGCAATCGAGCGGTGGTGTCGCTGTTCAAGGATGGCGATGTCGTACTGGTGGATTTGTTGGGGCCCAAGGTGTTGAAGAGCAGCACGGATCTCTTCCAGAAGCTGAACTCGGCGACGCTCGACAGCAATGACAAGCAGGTCGGTTCACCCAGCCCTGGTTTCGACGTCGTTCGTCCGACTTCCCGCGCACGAGGCATCGAGGCGCTGGTCGTTTCGCCCGATGGGCGTCAGGTGTTCGCGGCTGCGCGTTTGTCGTCAGATTCACGCCTCGCTTCCACAACCGTTACCTGCACGGGCCCCAATTGCCAACCGGCGGATAAGGGCTTTCCTGGAAACAGCGGCAGCGGGTACAGCGGTAGGACCTGTGGAGCGACCGCGGTCTCAGCTCCCGCGTTGCTCACCTTCGACAATGAAGGCAATCCGATGGTGGATGACATCGTCACCTGCTCAGCCCCGAATGCCGATCGTCCTCCGATGTTCTTGACCAGCGGCAACGCGACGATTCCCATTCAAGGACCGAGCGCGGCGGTGGTCGATTGGAGCGGTGACTTCGTGTTCGTCGTCAACCACGACTCGAACAACGTCGCAATCGTCGCCACCAATGAGCGTCAGGTGCAACCGAACAACGTACCGCGGGGCTTTGATTTGGGCGCCCCGAACTTTGGTGGGGGCACCGTTAAGAGCGTCGTGGCTGTTGGCGCTGGCCCGACGGGCATAGCGCTCGCGAGGGATGGCAAGCGCGCCTGGGTCTATAACTCTCTTGATCATTCACTCTCGCGCATCGAGTCGGTCGATGGTTCGCTGCGCACGGTAAAGACAATCGTGCTTGGCAACGACATTCTTGCCGAGGACGTCGTGATTGGCAGAAAGCTCTTCTTCAGCACCACCGATTCGCGAATGAACAGCCTCGGCACTGAAATCAGCTGCTCGACCTGCCACCTCGATGGTCGCGAAGACGGTCACGTGTGGAACTTCACCGCCGGGCCCCGTCAGACGCCAACCCTCGCGGGTCGCATGCTTGACAAGACCGAGCCCCTGCATTGGGACGGCGAGTTCGCGAACATGGGTGACTTGAGCCACGCGATCACCAACCGCATGGGTGGCCAAGGCATTACGCCACAGATGTCGAAGCAGATTTCGGCGTTCATCGCGAGCATGCCTGCGGCCGACAATCCGCACCGACTTACGCAGAAGACTGCTGCTCAATTGCGCGGCGCTCAGGTCTTCACCAAGGCCAACTGCAACACCTGCCACGTGCGAGAAGAGCTTACCGACAACGGTTTCGCGAACGTCGGCACCGTGGTGACGACCGGCAACGTCCGCGACGATGTGACCCGGCTGACGAAGGGTTTCAATACTCCCTCGCTGCTCGGCATTGCCCGTTCGGCGCCGTATCTCCATGACGGCAGCGCGTTGACACTCAAAGCTCGCATCATTCAGGGCAAGGCAGACAACAAGCACGGTCTCACCTCGCAGCTGAGCACCAACGAAGTGGATGATCTCGTCGCCTACCTCCAGACCCTTTAGGTCAGCGACCGAGTTTTAACGTCATCAAGAATCCAGGCGTCCCTGGCGCCTGTCGATGCGGCAATGGTCCACCCTGCGTTGTTGGGCTGCGGTGCTTCAAAGACGCGTGCGTTGCCTGACAACCAAGTAAAGATCCCCGCCCATGCCACCACGCGACCACTCCCGCCATGGCGGCGACACGATTGCCGCTGTCCTTTCTCGCTGGAAAATCCCCTGCCTCTTCACGCTTGTTGGCGGGCACATTTCGCCGATTCTCGTCGGTGCCAAGGACGCTGGAATCCGGGTCATTGACTGTCGCGACGAAAAGAACGCGGTCTTCGCTGCGGACGCCGTCGCACGGATGACCGGCCTGCCGGGCATCGCAGTCGTCACGGCCGGACCAGGGGTTACCAACACACTCACCGCGATGAAGAACGCGCAGCTGGCGCAGTCGCCGGTGGTGCTCTTCGGCGGAGCCACCGCGACGGTGCTTAAGGGCCGCGGCGCGCTGCAGGACATCGACCAGATGGCGCTGATTCATTCGTCGGTGAAGTGGGCCGCGCGGTGTTCGACGGTCGGCCAACTCAAGCCGCTTGTCGAGCGTGCGCTAAAGGAGGCCACGAGCGGAATTCCCGGCCCGGTATTCGTCGAGGTGCCTGTCGACGTCCTCTACCCTGAGGCCATCGTCCGCGATTGGTTCATGAAGGAAGGTGGCGTCGAGAACCCGAAGACCCTCGGACAGCGTGCGCTGAAGGTCTACCTGACCGGCCACCTCTATCGGCAGTTTCACGTTCCCCACCTCGACGTCGCCTCGGCGTTGCCTGAGATGAAGTTGCCGAGTCTGCGCCACGATGCGCAAATCGATGAAGCGGTCGCGTTGGTACGCAACGCAGATCGTCCTGCAATCGTCGTCGGCAGCCAGACGATGGTGAATTGCACCGACCCTGGCCCGCTCGCGCGCGCGCTCGAGAAGCTGGGCATCCCGACATGGTTGGGTGGGGTCGCGCGCGGTCTGCTGGGGCGCGACAGCCCAATTCAATTCCGTCACGCCCGTGGAAAAGCATTGAAGGACGCCGATGTCGTCGTGGTCTGCGGCTTCCCGTTCGACTTCCGAATGAAGTACGGAATGGGCTTTGGCAAGAACACCCGGGTGATTGCAGCGAACCTCTCAGGCGAAGAGCTGCGAAAGAACCGCAAACCTGAGCTTGCGCTGCAAATGCATGCGGCAGACTTTCTCATCAAGCTCGCCGAGAAGATCGACAGCCAACCCAATCGCGAGACGTGGCTCGCGGCATGTCAGAAACGAGAAGATGCGCGCGACGCAGAAATCCGTTCGAAGACGAGCACCAGCGGGCCGTTGATTGATCCGCTCTACCTCTTCCAGCGAATGGAAGAGAAGCTCGCCGACGATTCGGTGCTCGTCGCCGACGGTGGAGACTTCGTCGCGACCGCCGCATACGTGCTCAAACCGCGCAAGCCGCTGTCGTGGCTCGACCCGGGAGTCTTCGGAACGCTCGGAGTTGGAGGTGGTTTCGCAGTCGGCGCCGCCGCGGTGCGCCCAAAGGCAGAGGTGTGGATTATTTGGGGCGATGGCTCGAGCGCATACAGCCTCGCCGAGTTCGACACCTTTGTGCGCAGTGGCATGGCCCCGATCGCGGTCATTGGCAACGATGCGTCGTGGGCGCAAATCGCCCGCGATCAGGTGCCGATTCTCGGCTCAGACGTCGCGTGTACCCTGCTGCGAAGCGACTACCACAAGGTCGCCGAAGGCTATGGCGGCGTCGGCCTGCTCCTCACGGATCCAAAGGAGATCGATTCGGTGCTCGACCAGGCCAAGGCGCTCGCAAAGCAGGGCAAGCCGGTTTGCATCAACGTGCACATCGCGAAGACCGACTTCCGCGAAGGGTCGATCTCCATCTGAGCAAAACGTCAGCGGAACGAGACGCCAACTTTCTCCGCGCTGCTCTTGACCGATTCGAAGACCCGTTCATCAAATGAGCCTTTCGCGGGCTTCGCGTTCGTCAATATCCACGCGTCGCGCTTCTTGTTCACCTCGACGACTTTCGCCTCGAGCACCTTGCGCTGCGCGTTCTGCTGCTGAAGGAACTCGACCTGCTTGGGCTTGCTCAACCGGCGAAGGGTTTCAGGCAGGTCATCGTCCTTTACGCTGTTCACGGCATCAGGAGTCGCTGTGAGGTCGATGGCAGTCACGCTGCCGCCTCCTGAGGCGCCCAGGCCACTGTTGGTGCGGAAGCTCAGGCGATCTGCCGAGGCGGCCGGTGCCATCGCCTTCAGGTCACGTTTGTAGCTCTCGCCTTCCTCGCGTCCGCGCGCGGCTCCACCGTACACCGTCGTGTCGGCGACCGAGCCATTGAGCTTCGCCAGCTCAGCGTCGAACGGAGTCGCCACCGCCACCATCCCACCCGTCTGCCCAATCGAGTCGAAGCTGCCATCGGCCAGCTTCGCCAGCGCACGGAATGAAGTCTCGGTGTCTGATTGGGTTCCGCAGCGAACCGTATTCACCACGATTCCCTTCGCGATCGCCGCCTTCGCCCAGGTTCGGCTGTTCCAACCATCGTTGTAGTCGTCATGCGCAGGCGCATCGCCCACCAGGAAAATCATCTTCGCCGCCTTGGCGTCCTGGCTCCAGGACATCAACTTCACCGCTTCGCCCAGCGCGCGGCCAACATGCTCGGGAGTGTCTCCGCCGCCTTCAGCCCGGAATCCCTTGAGGTTCTTGTAAACGATGTCGAGGTCGTCGGTGAGATCGAAGTTCTTGGTGACGTACGCGTCGCCGTTGTCGCGAAAAGCCACCAGGCCCACCCGGATTCGAGGCGAGGGCTTGCCAGCAGCCATGCGCGAGGCGATTGACCAGATTTTTTCTTTGGCTCCTTCAATCAGCCCACCCATCGAACTGGTGGTGTCGAGCACGAACACCACCTCGAGCGTCGGGCGCTCCTTCTTTTCTGTTTCTGAAGGTTGCTGTTGGTGCGAGGGCACAGCGACGGGAGCGGAGGCGAAAACGCCAGGTGCCGTAAGCGTGGCGATGACGCATGCAGCGCGAAGAAGTATTTTCATGGTGCGTCCTTGAACGCCCCGCATGAACGAAGGATCTACCGTACCCTCTGCCTCTGGTTGGCTGGCTAGAAATGGAGGAGTCGCCGATGCGGTGGTGGGTGCTGGCGTTTCTTTCGGCGGTGGTGTTGCTCGCCTCGGCGTTCGGATTTGTGTGGCAGCAACACGCGACGCCTGTTTCCACCGGGCCGGTACCCAGTGTGCGACACCGATGTCCAGACGTCGATGCGCCGGTGCCCGCGCTGGTGATTCCCCCCCAGACCACCCCGGTGCTGCTGTCCGCCGGGAGAATGCAGCTGTACGTCGATAAACAGCCCACCACGAGTCCCCCAGGTGAGCCGAAGCGCTTCGCGACAGGGGAACACACGCTGGGCGCCGTGGCAGAAGGCACGGCATTTGAAATGACCTTTCGGCTCGAGCCCTTCCACCCGGCGATGTTTCATTTCGAAG
>JANOHG010001362.1:0-4361 GCA_031406375.1 Archangiaceae bacterium
ATCTTCTTGAAGCCGACCACTTTCTCCACCACCGAGACTTCCCCCCAGCCGAAGACCACCGCAGGCCGAGCCTCTTCGGCCGCCTGAGAAATGACTTCGACGCGGGTGTGCTTCATCGCATCGGTGAAATAGTCGGACGCCACCTTGCGAATGAACGCTTTGCGGTTCTGCAAATCGAGCCGCTCGACCTGATACTGCTCTGCGTCGTGTTGGTAGATGGCCTGCTCATGCAGCATCGTGTGCGCAGATCGCCAATCCATCTCGGCGAGCGAGCGATCTGCGGGCAGCTCGATGATGACGATGTTGTCCCAGCCAACGCTGCGAAGCGACACGTGGTTGGCTGGATATGCATCGGCTGCCCAATGCCAGGTCCGCGCGCCAGAGGCGGTGGCCCCTGGATGAAGCACCTGATGCTCGGTGAGAAAGTCGAGCGTCTCGGTCGTCGTCTGGGCACTGACTTCGCGAAAGCGTTCTCCTGCTTCGAACGGCAGCTCGAAGGCTGCGCACTTCAGATGCTGGACGAGGATCTCGACATTGTCCGGGTCAATGCGAGCCTGCTCGATGGGTGAGCGCAGCAAGAATCCCTCGTCGCCCGCGACGTATTGATCCAGCGCAGCGCTCGAAGCGACCATCAACGCGAGGCTTTTTCCCTGCCGACGCCCCGCTCGGCCAAACCGCTGCCAGAGGGCGGCGAGATTCCCTGGGTATCCAGCGCAGACCACTGCGTCGAGAGCTCCAATGTCGATGCCGAGCTCGAGCGCGTTGGTTGCCACCACACATCGGATTTCGCCCGCGCGCAGCCGCGCCTCGATGTTGCGCCGCATCAAAGGCAGGTAGCCGCCGCGGTAGGCGAGCACCGTGTCGGCGGGAATTTTGTCTTCGGCGAGATGGTCTCGCAGATACTTGAGCATCACCTCGACGGTGTTGCGCGACTGGCCGAACACGAGCGTCGGCACCCCGGCGCGAACCAGATCCGCAGCGAGCAGTGCGGTTGCCTTGATGTAGCTCTGACGAATCCCGAGCTCGGGATTCAAGACAGGCGGGTTGTAAACGAGCACCTGTCGCTCGCCCGTCGGAGCGCCCGACTCGCCGACCAACGCGACCTCGCGCCCCAGCATTCGGCTCGCGTGCTCACGGGGATTGCCAATCGTCGCTGACGCGAAAATGAACTGTGGCGTACTGCCGTGGAAGCGCGCGACGCGATCAAGCCGACGCAACACGTTCGCCAGATGCGAGCCAAACACTCCGCGGTAGGTGTGCAGCTCGTCGAGCACGACAAAGCGAAGGTTGGCAAACAACCGGGCCCAACCGGCGTGGTGGGGGAGGATTCCGCTGTGAAGCATGTCGGGGTTGCTGAGCACGATGCCGCTGCGCTCGCGCGCGATCTTTCGGGCGTCAGCAGCAGTGTCACCATCGAAGGTGATGGCTCCATTCGACAGGTCGGCGTCGCGCATCAAACCGCGCAAGGCTTCTTCCTGGTCTCTTGCCAAGGCTTTGGTCGGAAACAGGTAGAGCGCGCAGGCGTGCGGCGCGCGCGAGAGCAAATCAAGGACAGGCAGGTTGAAGCAGAGGCTCTTGCCTGAGGCGGTTGGCGTCGCGATCACCACGTCGCGGCCGCTCGACACGTGCGCGAAGGCTTCGGCTTGATGGGTATAGAGCTGGGTGATTCCCCGCTGCGCCAGGGCCGAGCGCACGCAGGGCGCAAGTGTTTCGGGTATCGGCGCATGTTGGGCCTCGCGCGCGTCGATGGAGGTGTCGACCACGAGGTTGGACCAGATGCGGCGATCCGCCCGCCAACGGTCGAGCACATGGCTTAACCCTGTTCCTCGTGTCCACGGCGTCTTTCGCTCGGCTACGAATTCCCCGTCCCTGGTCTGCACGCGCGAAACTGTACAGGTGGTCAGTTGACTGCTCAAGAGTTCAGTCGCTCGTCCGGCGCGCTCGCGGGCGCGCCCACGCTTCAGCAACGGTCGTCAAACCTGAACGCAGCGGGGCGGCTTCAAGTCAGCTGCTTCCACCTTCGCAGCGTGTCGGCCTCGAGCAACGCGAGGTCGACACCCAGCTCGCCCGCCAGTGACCACTCGTGGGCGAAGCAGGTGCCCATCGGAATGGGATCATCGCTTCCCAGCACGCAATGCACTTTCGCCTGCTGAAGCGCGCGAAGCGGAGTGGTTGCCCGTTGCTTCTGAAGTCGCGCGAGCGCGGTGGGAATCAGCATCAAATTGCTGGTGGGACACACCTCGAGCGTGACGCCCTCGCTTGCCAGGCGCTGAAGCGTGGCATCGCTTTCGACCGAGTGGACCCCATGGCCAATGCCGTTCGGGCGCAGCTCGAGCATGCGTTCGACCGACTGATGGTTGGCAAACTCGCCGGCGTGAATGGTGAGGTCCGGAAGGTGTTGGCGCAAGCCTTCTAGGATGCTGCGCAACGCGGGCGGCATCGGCTCGGGGTCGGCGCCAGTGACGATTCCAAGCACGTCGAGGCCCGACACCGAAGCGCGGTGTTCGGGCAGCACCGCGGCAAGCGCCCGGTAGTGTGGTTCGCTTTCGAAGGTGCGCGAGAAGCCGACGCGCACCAACATCGGCTTGTGGGCGATCGCGACCGCCGCGTCGCGCGCAGCGAGGACGACCAGCAGCAACTTGCGCGCCCGTTCGGCGAAGTCTCGCGGCGGCAATTCGCGCCATGGCGTGCGCTCGTTCTCGAGCAGAGTCCGCGTCATCGAGAACAGGCTGACCCGCATTTCGAAGCCGTCGGTGTCGTCAGCCGCCTCGAGGAAGGTCAGCCGGGCGAGCTCTGCAATCGCCGCTTCGCTCACATAGGCGGCGCGCGCCTTCTTGATGCACTCGTAGAAGACCATCGGATCATCCGAGGCTGCGCCCATCGTCAGGCCTGATGAAAGCTCAGCCGCAGTGCGATAGCGCCGGGTCGCGGGGTCGAAAAAGAGCGGGTCGGTGATCTCAAACTGGGCGGCGACGGCACACAGCGCCGCAGGTGAGTGAGACCCTTCGAGATGCCGATGGAGGTCTAGCCGCAAGGTGGGTTCGCTTACCACGCCCCTTTCACGCTTAGCGTTGGCGACTGGTTCATCAAATGCAAAGTTGTACAGAATGTTCTTCCTCAATCGACCGCCTTCCTCGCAGCGCTCGTTTCGACTTCCGGTCAACTGTGACCGGATGGGGCGTTGGGTACCCACCTGGGCGGTCGTGGTTACCCTTCCGCTGTTTGCTGCGACGGCGTTGGGTGCCGAACGACGGGCGCCTACAATGAACGACATTGAGCTGCGTGGAGTCGAAGACACCGACAGCCGGGGGCAGATTTCAGCCAGCGATCCCGACGGTGCGAAGCTCACCTACAAGCTGAAGAACGGGCCCCGCTTTGGCGAGGCGACGCTGGATGCCGCGACCGGCGCGTTCACCTACGTGCCGATGAAGGACTTCAGTGGAGACGACGCCTTTACGGTTGAAGCGAGCAACGGCAAACGCAAAGCAACCGCATTGGTGAAGCTCGATTTCGCCGAGGTCAACGACGCACCCACCACTGCCCCGCTGTCGCTGAAGACGGCAGAGGACACCCTCGTTTCAGGGTCGGTGCTCGCCAGCGATGTCGATCGCGATTCGGTCGCATACCTGCTGAGTTCCCAGGCGCTTCACGGTGAAGCAAGCGTCGACGCGCGCTCGGGCGCGGTCACCTACCAGCCGTCACGCGACTACCACGGCGTCGACAGCTTCACCGTTGAAGTCACTGACGGGCGGTTGACGGCGAAATGCGAAGTGAGCGTGGTCGTGGCCAGCGTCAATGACGGTCCAGTGGCGGCGGCCTCGAAGCTCAAGCTCGACGAAGACGGCCGTCTCGAGGCAAAGCCAATTGTCAGTGACGTCGACGGGGACACACTCACCTACCGGGTCGCAAAGCTGCCGAAACATGGCGAGCTCGAGGCCAACGTTCAGACCGGTGCATTCACCTACGTGCCTGCCAAGAACTTTCATGGCGACGACGCATTCACGCTCGAAGTCACCGATGGCAAGCGCAAAGCGACCGCGGCGATTTCGTTGCAGGTGGTGGCGGTCAACGACGCGCCTGTGACTCAAGCTCTGGCGTTGGCGAGCAGCGAAGACGTCGTCGCGATTGGCTCTGTGATCGCCTCCGACGTCGATGGCAACGCGCTTTCGTACAAGCTGGGCTCGGCTGCCGCGCACGGCACGGTGCTCGTGGATGCGAAGACCGGCCGCCTCACCTACAGCCCAGCGGCCGACTACAACGGCGCCGATGCGTTTACCGTCGAGGTCAGCGATGGCGCGCTGACCGTCAGCTCAGCAGTCAGCGTGGCGATCTCTTCCGTGAACGATGCGCCGCGCGTTGCG
>JANOHG010001377.1:0-6846 GCA_031406375.1 Archangiaceae bacterium
TGGGGTGGTGGGCGAAGTCGTCGATGACCAGAATTCCCCTTTTCTCCGACCGAACTTCCTGCCGGCGCTTCACACCCGAGAAGCTCGCCAGGCCCAAGGCGATCTGCTCGGCAGACAGCCCAAGGTCCCGCGCGGCGGCAATCACCCCAAGGGCGTTCTCGACGTTGTGAGCGCCTCCCATCGGGAAGTGAACGGGCCCAAGCGCGACGCCACGCTCGAGGACGGTGAAGCTTGCTCCCTGCTCGGAGAAACACAGGTCTTTGGGCACATAGTCGGCATCGGCGCCTTCCTTCCCTCGATAAGTGACAACCCTCGCGGCGCACGACTTCGAGAGCTGGACCGCGTTCGGGTACGCAGTGCTGACCGCGAGCAGGCCGTCTTTGGGGATGAGGGCGAGCAATTTCTCGAAGCTCGATTCGTAGTGAGGAAGATCGCGGTAGATGTCCGCGTGATCGAGCTCGACACTGGTGAGAATCACTGTCCGTGGTTGGTAGTGGAGGAACTTGGGGCCTTTGTCGAAGTACGCGGTGTCGTACTCATCGCCTTCGACAACGAAGTGCGGCCCGCGCCCAAGCCGAAAGTTGCCCGAGTAATTGTGGGTGACTCCACCGACGAGAAACGTCGGATCCTTGCCGGCAGAGGTCAGCAGGTGGCCCATCAGGGACGAGGTCGTGGTCTTCCCGTGCGTGCCGGCAACCACGATCGAGTGCCGCTGGTTGAGGAACAATGACCCGAGCGCTGCGGGAAAGCTCATCTGCTTCACGCCCGACTCGCGCGCCGCTGTCGCCTCGACATTCACACGCCGAATGACGTTGCCGATGATTACCAGGTCGGGCCGGGTCTGCTCGAGGTTCTGCGCCGAGTACGGGGTCAGCGCGGGAATGCCCCACGCCTTGAGCATGTCGCTCATCGGTGGGTAGACGTTCTCATCGCTGCCGGTTACTTCGTAGCCCGAGGCCTTCAGCATTCCAGCGAAGCTGCCCATGCCCGTCCCTGCGACCCCGACCAGGTGAATGCGACGAATGCTGTTCGGGTCTATCTGGGCGAGAACGTTACCGTCGGTCATTGGAAGGTTGCTCAAGGTGCGAGGGCGTCAAGCACAGCGTCGTGGAAGCGGGGGCGAAAATCCCGAATCGCGATGTTCGAACGCCCCAGAGCCACGCGGTTGGTACACAGCGCGACGACCAACTGGCGATCGAGGTCAACCCACACGCTGGTGCCGGTGAAGCCCAAGTGACCAATCGCGCCCCGAGGCCCGCCGCGACCAAAGCGTGCGCCGCACGACGCGGCCTCTGCCGAGGGGGTATCGAAGCCGAGGGCGCGGGTGCTTCCCGCCGTCAGGGGATCCGGGCTCCAGGGTGAGGGCGGCGCGAGCTTTCCTTCGAGCATGGCCTGACCAAACCGGGCGACGTCGAGCGCGGTGCCAAACAACCCGGCGTGACCTGAGACGCCATCGAGGCACCAGGCGTTGTCGTCGTCGACTTCGCCGGGGCGGGTAGCGCGCGTGGGGACGTTCCACAGCCCTTCCTGACCTGGGGCAGGCTCGCGAGGGCGGGTGTTTCCAGTCGGAGCCAGCGACGGCGGCAGCGCTGCTCGGGCTGAGATCCGCCGGAAGTGTGCGCTGAGTCCCAGAGGCTTTGCGACGCGTTCGGAAAAGAGCACGTCAAGAGGCGCGCCCGCAGCTGCGACCAGCGCCTCTCCCAACAGGATGAAACCGAGATCGCTGTACACGCAGGCTTCAGCGATGCCGCGAATCGGTGGGGTGGCCACCACCTGATCGACCACGCTCTGGCGTGCCGCCGCGCGAAGGCTGGCAGGGCAATCGTCGTCGAACAGCTGGGGGAAATCGAGCATCGGCTTGGCGAAGAACGGGAGGAACGCCGACAGCCCCGAACGGTGGACGAGCAAATCTTCGAGGGTGGCGTGGCCTGCCCTCGCCAGAGGCAGATAGCGCTCGAGCCGCGACTGCAGTGGAAGGCCGAGGTCAAGCACCAGCGCGGTGGTCGCCATCACCTTGGTGAGAGAAGCCAAATCAAAGACGGTATCGGCGGGGGCATTGCCGCCTTCCCAAACCTGGTGGCCTCGAACGAAGACGCACCCACGCGCGAGCGGGAAGATTCCGCCAGCTGCCGCTTCGTCGATGAGCGCGTTCAGCTTTCCCATCACGAGACCAGCGACTGAAGAAACTCGAGGTGGCCACCGGTCGCGTCGAGCCGAACGCGGGTGCCCAGTGGAACAGCGAGGTTGACTGTGCCGTGACCAATCGCAAACCCAGCAGCGCATGGGAGCGCGGTCTGTTCGGCGAGCCCCTTCAGCACCAAGGTGCTGCCGTAGTCCGCGTCGCGCTCATCGCAACCGGTGAAGTCGCCCAGCACGATTCCGGCGAGTCCATCGAACACGCCCGCCAGCGCCAAGTGGGTCCACATTCGATCCAGCCGGTACGGCCGTTCGCCGACATCCTCGAGCAACAACACGGCTCCTCGCGTCGGCGGCATGAAGCGCGTCCCAAGCAGTCGCGTCAGCATCGAGAGGTTTCCACCGACCAGCGGGCCTTCTGCGATGCCAGGAACCACCGTGCTGCCGTTCTGAAGCGGCGCGGCGGGAGAAGTCGACTCGAGCAGGGCAAACAGCCGCGCCACCGATTCTGGCGGTTGCTTGCCCAACTGCGTCAGGACAGGAGCGTGAAGGCTTCGAACCCCGTCGCTCTGGAGCGCACCGTGAATCGCGGTCACGTCAGAGAAGCCGACGAAAACTTTTGGAGCGCGCAGCTGAAGGCCCGAAAGCAAGCGCATCGAGCCATAGCCGCCGCGCGCGGTGAAGACGGCTTTGATCTCAGGGTCACTGAACGCGCGGTTGAGCTCGTCGCCACGACGTGCATCGTCCCCGGCCAGGTACCGATGCGCAGAGAAGATTCCATCGTTGAAGCGCGCCGTATAGCGGCTCTTCACCCACGCAAGACCTGCTTCAAAGCTCTCGCGGTCGAAGGGGCCTGAAGGAGCAACAATCGCAACCGGGTCTCCGGGGCGAAGCGCAGGGGGAGCGACGAAGTGCACCCGGGTGTTTTAGCAGTAGTGTCGATGAATCGATGAGCATCGCGGCAAAGAAGGTGAATACCGTTCGGCAGCTTTTCCCGATTCCTTGGGGGCTGTTCGTCGCGCTCGGCGGCTATTCGCTGTTCGTGTTGCTCTACGTTTATTCCGCGTATTGGAGCGCTGCCCCCTACCAAGCCGCCCGGCATTGGGAGGATGCGCAGCATCTGCTTGGGGTGGACGAAGGGCGCAGCTGCACGCGCGAGAACCTCGAGGCGGCGTTCGTTCACATGCTCGAGACGGGCCGCCTGGTTCCCGAGCAGCGCTGGATTCATGAGCGAATCGAAGCGGTGCGTTGGCGGTTCGATGAACGAAAATTCAAGTTGAGCGAAGACCTGAAGATGCGGGCTGAAGCAGCGTCGGCGCTTCATGAGCGGATCCGCAAGAGCCGGCAGGCGTACCTGCTTGTCGGCGCCGCAGATCGCGGTTGGGCACCGCACCAACTGCTCGTGGGCCCGCAGACGGCCGCACTCTGGTCCCTTCCGGGTGGCGGGGTGATTTGCCTGGTGTGGGCGTGGTGGCGGTTTGGGCCCAAACGCATCAAGGCGCACGAGCACGAACAGCAGTTGATCGACCTAGAAGCGGAGGTCAAAGATTTGGGCGCGTTCCGCAGCCGGTCGACGCCACCAGCGAAATCCGAACGCGGAACGAAAGGACGCCGCTGATTGCATTTCAAAGAGGCGACGGCAGTTTGACGCCCGCACAGGCGACTCAAGACAAGGTGCGTGACTTCACCGCAGCTTGAAGGGACATCGACGCACGCTTGCGGCGACTCGCCCACCGGGGGGCACCATCAGCCAGCAGAACGTTGCAGCGTTGCGCACGAGCAACCCCCGCATCATGAGCATCAGCGGACGAGCGCGAGTCAATCGACTTTCCCCAACGAATACACCGCCGCGAAGAACGCATCAGTACCGTGGCGATGGGGCCAGGTCCGAACAAATCCGTCGTCATCGAGCAGCTGGCGGTCGACCTGCGGCCACACGCGGGTGAGCTGTGGGTGGTGTCGCTCAAAGTCGCGAACGACATCCTCGTTTTCCGCAGGCCGAAAGGTGCACGTCGCGTAGACGAGTCGACCTGCCGGAGCCAGGTGACGTGCCGCCGTCTCGAGCAACGCGCGCTGAAGCGCCGGCATTGAGCCGAAATCTTCGGGGTTGATTCGCCATCGAAGGTCGGGCCCGCGACGAAGCGCGCCGAGCTCCGAACATGGCGCATCGACGAGAATGCGGGCAACCCGAAGGTCGGCAGGCAGGGCTCGACCGTGGATGCTGACGCAAGTGGCTCCAGCGCGGGTGGCGCGGATGCGCAGCCGCTCGAGTCGGGCCAGATCGACATCCACCGCGTGCACCCTGCCCTCGTTCTGGATTTGGGCTGCGAGCTGAAGCGTCTTTCCACCTGCACCAGCGCAAAGGTCGAGCACCTCGTCTCCGGGCTGCGCCGCAACCAGCTCTCCAAGCAGCTGGCTTCCTTCGTCCTGCACTTCGAAGAGCGCTTCGTTCCAGGCCTTCAGTCCGTAGAGGTTTGGGCGGCTCGAGGTGATCACGAGACAATCCCTGGCGAACTGCCCTGGAACTGTCTGAACCCCTTCGTCGGAAAGCCGCCGTGCGAGCGCGTCGCGGTCGATACGGGTGGTGTTGGCGCGAAGGCAAATCGGCCCAGGAAGGTTGAGCGCGTCGGCGAATTCACCGGCCTGATCGCCCACCGCATCCTGAATCGTCTGTGCGAGCCAGTCAGGAAGCGAGCAGCGGTCGGCGAACGACTCGGGCGCGCCTGCGCCTTCAATCAGCCGACTCAACAGCGAAAGTCCGTTGCCGGGCCCCAGTCGCCGACGCCACAACCCCACCCCGAAGATCGCCTCGGCAATCGCAGTGCGTTGCTCTGCGGTCGCGGTCCGATTCTTTCTCAGCAAGCGATCAAGCACGCGATCTGCGGCCTTGCCTGCCAACACTTCGTCGAGCGCGGGGCCAAGCACCGGGTCAAACCCCGCCAGCGCATGCCACGGGACAGTGCGCAGCCGATCGAAGCTCTTCACTTCAGGCTCCCAACGCTCGACGAACGTTCGCACGGGCAGAGGCATCGAGGCGGTGGTGAAAGTGGTCGCTGAGAAAGATGCGCGACACCGCGAGAAGTCGGGTGAGAAAGCGCCGGCGCCCCAGCGCGTAAAGCACGGTGGGTATGTTCGCGTACTCCTCGCGAATCGCCGCGTCATAGCGGTCGAACGTCTCAGGCGCTGCGCCAAGAATCGCCGTGTCGCAGTCGAGAAAAAGCGCTGCTTCTGGGTCGACGTCGGTTGGGCTGAGGCTTCCGTGCCGCGCGGTGAGGCGGATGAGCGCAGCGACCCTTTGGGTGTCGAGTTGCTGATTCGGAAGGTGTCTGCGCATCAGCTCGAGCGCCAGCTGAGCGCTCTTCTCTTCGTTGTCTTTCGCGCCCGCGACGTAGATCGCATCGTGGAGCAAGACCGCGATGAAGACCTCGCGTGGCTGCTTCCACCCCGGACCCCGTGCGACTTCCTGGTACCAGTGCTCGACGTCTTCGACGTGACTCCACGCGTGATAGGCGCGCGCTGGGGTTCGGTAGGCCTGCTGAATCGCTGCAAGCATCGGCGCGGGGAAGTCGAAAACCATTGCGGGCCAGTCTGCTCGAAGCGTGGCGCCTCGTGAAGCCGCTTGTTTTTAGGTTGGTCAACCAACATGCTTTAGCCATGGCTCGACCTTCGAACACTGAAGAGCGGCGGTCTCAGATTGCCAACGGTTTGATGAAGGTGATGGCGAAGCGCGGGTACGACGGCGCGACGATCGCAGACGTCGCGTCTGCGGCGCGCCTCACCGCGGGGCTGGTGCACTACCACTTCAAGGACAAGCGCGAGATTCTGCTCGTCGCTCTGGCGGATCTGATGGCGCGGCACGACGCGCGACTGGCGCGAGCGGTCGCGCTTGCCGGTGGAGATCCGGTGAAAGAGGTCGACGCCTTCATCGACAGTCACCTCGGCCTGGGAGCCGACGCAGATCCTCAGGCGCTGGCGTGCTGGATTCTGCTCAGTGGAGAAGCGCTGCGAGATGCGAAGGTCCGAACCGAGTACGAGAAGGCGATCGCCGGAACAGTCGCCCGACTGACTGCCGCGATCGAGCGGGGAATCGAACGGTCGGTGTTTCGACGGGGTGACGCGCAGACGGCTGCGAGCGCGTTGGTCGCAACGATTCAGGGGTATTTCGTGCTTGCGACGACGGCGCGTTCGGTAATTCCGCGTGGGTCGGCGGCAGAAGCCACCCGGAGGATGGCGGCTGGATTGCTCGCGCCGACACGGGCGAGGGAGCGCAGGTCGTGACGGCGCTGAGTGGGCTCGTCTTTGTCCAGGCAATCGCGGCGGTGGTGGGGTGCATTCCGCGCGTCAATTCTGTGGTGATGGAAGCAACGTGATGACCCGCAGATTTCGCGCGTTGTTGCCTGCGACGTTGACGCACGAAGAGTGCGCTGAGGCGATCGCATCCGCCGAGGCTCGCGGCTTCGAGCCGATGGCGGCGCAGTACCCGAACGACTACCGAAACAATGCGCGGGGCCTGGTGGACGACGCGGCGCTCTCAGCGAAGCTCTTCGAACGGCTGCGCCCTCACCTGCCGCCCGTTTGGACGGAAGGCGAATCGCGCTGGCACCTCGAAGCGGTCACTGCGGGCACGAAGTACGTGATGCGAACCAATGTCATGTACCGAAGGATGTCCACCGGCAGTAGCGCTTCGCCGGCGAAGGTCGGCGCGTTGCG
>JANOHG010000033.1:0-6310 GCA_031406375.1 Archangiaceae bacterium
CCTCGACGGCAACACGCTCAGCGGCAACACGAGCACTGCGCCGGCGGTTATCCGCAACAACACCGTCGTCTACACGTGGGACTATAAGTCGCCCGGGCAGGGAAACGAGCGCGGCACCGCAATCTTCGCTGGCACGGCGAACGCGGTGATCGACGGCAACCTGATCGCCAACAACGACAACCACGGCGTCACCGGCTACCGCTGGGATCCGAAGCAGCTAAAAATGACGAACAACGTCTTCAGCCGGAACCTGTTCAGCAATTTCCTCTACTCGAAAGACAACAACCGGCAGGTGATCGACGACGCCGAGATGGCCTCTCTGGAAGAGATTGGCCTGGGCGAATACGGCGGCAACAAGGTGATGGATCCTCAGCTGCCCGTCGACAAGGCGTGGCTGGATCTCTACAGCCAGCGCACGTCGCAGTCGCGCGGCAAGGTCACGATGGACGACCTCAACGAGCTGCGGCGAGTCATGGGCCTGCCGATTCTCGCGAAGGGTGGGCAAGCGGCGACGAACCTCGCTCCGCCGTGGTTGGTGAGCAGCGCGATGGGCCTGTGGACGCCGAAGAACGGGGCAGTGAAGGCCGGCGCGCGCCCGAAGACGCTCGAGGCGAAGTTCACCGGTGGCCAGGCGCCGGCTCCCGCGGTGCAGCGAGACTACAAGCCGAACTCGGTGACTGGGTGGACGCGCAGCCCCGAGAAAGTAGCGAACCAGCCGCTGGAGATGACGGTCGCGATCGGCGGGGTGACGAACTCTTCGGGCGCTGTGGATTTGAAGGGCACGCACGACGCGCGGTGGCTGCTCGACTCGGACGGCAGCGGTGAGCAGCTCACGGGCCTCTACCCGAAAGGCACCGGAATCCAGCGCACCCTCGAAGCGGCGACGGTCTTTCGCGGTAACGAGAAGCTCACCGAGCTCTACAAGGTGAAGGGCGTCGCGCGGGTGCTTACCGGGTACCCGAAGGCGGGCTTTGTGATCGAGTCGATCGAGCGGCTCGATGTCGCCGCCCCGGTCGCCGCGGCCGATCGCCCGGCAGGCCGTGACTGGTTCGTGAAGGCGGGCGCGTCGGGTGGCGATGGCAGCAAGGAAAAGCCCTTCAAGGATCCGTACATGGCGCTCGACAAGGCCGACGCGGGTGACACGATCAAGGTGGTGGGGGGCGAGTACAGCGGCAAGTTGAAGAACGGGCACTGGATCGTCGAGAAGCCGTTCATCGCGATGCTTGGGGGTTACGACGACACGTTCAGCAGCCGCGACCCGTGGGAACGCCCGACGCTGTTGTTCTGGCCTTCGGACAGCAAGAGCACCGCCGCAGGCAACACGCTCGAGGTGACCGCGACGGCGAAAGGCTTCATCCTCGATGGCTTTGTCTTCGATCGGCAGACACAGAACATCTACCTGCAGAACGGCGACCTCAACGCCGAGAAGTCCGAGAGCACCGCGCCCGTGTGGATCAACGGATCCGGTTCGGTGGTGCGCAACTGCACATTCGTCAACGCCGCTCTTGGCGCGCTTAGGGCCCACGACACGCTGCGCATCGAGAACAACATCTTCATGAACACCCACTCGCTGGGCATCAACCTCTCACCCACGGCGCCGTCGACTGCGGTGACGGTGCTCAAGAACAACACCTTCCTCTTCCTTTGGAACTTGCGATTCGGCCAGGGCGAGACCACGAGCCAAGGCTACGCGCTGCAGACGGGCGGGTGGGCCAAGGCGGAAATCGACGGGAACGTCTTCGGCTTCATCGACAACGTCGGCATCAAGATCACCGAGCCGAAGGACATCTCGGTAACGAACAACGTCTTTGCGCAGAACCTTTACGCGAACGTGTTCTGGATTTCGAAGCGCTCGTTCATCGACGACGACAACTTGAAGTCGCTGGGCGACCTGGGGCTGAAGAAGTCAGATGGAAACCAGGTGATGAACTGCGGCTTCGAGCTCGACCAGAAGTGGTTCGAGGCGTACCTCGGCCGCACCGCGTACACACCAGGCAAGGTGACGATGGACGAGTGGAATCAGGTGCGCGAAATGCTCGGCCAACCGGTGCTTGCCAAGGGCGGCAAGATGGCCGAGGGGTTCGCTCCCGCGTACGACTACAAGAAAGCGGTGAAGCTATTCCCGAAGAATCCGAAGTGCACCGCCGGGGCGAAGAAGCTGAAGCTGTAGTCAGGGGCCGTGGTCGCTGCGGGCCTGGAGATCCGACGACCGGGTCTGGTACTCGGCTAATTGGGCTTACTTGGGGCCCCTCACCGCTTGCGTCGAGAGACCACGGTGCGGGCGAGCCAGTAGCCTGGCTTGCGACCGGTGTGGGCCACGGCGATGACCTGACGATGGGTGCCGAGGTCGACGTAGCAGAGGGCGTAGTTGAATCCGCCGATCAGCAAACGGCGAATTGTCTTCCCGCTTCCGGTCACAATGAAGGGAGCCCCCGAGGTCAGGCGGCGAGGCAATGAACATGGGGCCTGAACCCGAAGCTGAGTACACTGTCTTCGATGGCCCACGAAGGCTCGCAATCGTTGACGCAGACCGATACGACCCCTCGAGCCTGGCGGCGGTATGTCGAACGGCTGCGCGAGACACCTGCTCGCGAGCGGCTCGAGCGAGCGCTACAGCTCTCTCGTCGGACGCGAGATGCCACGTGGGCCGACATCAAAAACAAACACCCGGGCGCCAGTGAACGAGAGCTGAAGAAGGCCTTTCTTCGACGAGTATACGGCTCCGAACTCGCAGCCCGCGTCTTCCGATGAAGGTCGAAGACTCGGCGCTCGTCGTGGTGCGGGCTCTCGAGCGAATGGGCGTGCGTCACTACCTTTGCGGTTCCCTCGCGAGCTCCCTTCACGGTGAACCAAGGGCCACCAACGACGCTGATCTGGTGGCAGTGCTTTCCGTCTCTGACTTCGAGCGTCTGAAAGACGAGCTGGGAAATCGCTTCTATCTCGACGACGAAGACTTTCGCGCTGCTGTCGAGGGAGAACGTTCGTTTAATCTCATCGATGAGGTCGAGTTGGCGAAAGTCGATGTCTTTTGCGTGCGTGCTTCGGGGTACCAGGCAGAAGCGCTCTCGAAGGTCGTCACGCTCGAACTGGAGCGTGACGACCCATTCAGCCAGGTACACGTCGCCTCTGCGGACGACACGGTCGTTTCAAAGTTGCGGTGGTACCGGTTGGGCGGCGAGGTCTCCGATCGCCAGTGGCGCGACATTCTGGGAGTGCTCATCGCCCAGGAGGGTCGCCTCGATGTCCCTTACATCAGGAAATGGAGTCTTCATTTCGGGGTTGCGGCGCTGCTCGACCGGGCCATCGCCGCGACTCAGCAACCCAGGTAACTCGCCACCAGCGGGTCCCTGACACGCTTGATGTGCGGCGATCTGTCCGGCTGAGCTCCGAGGCGACCCGCGGTCGTTCCCGTGCCGATTGGGCACACCTTGGGCACCACCTCGCCCAAGGCGCCTTCTGAAGTCCGCGCGACGACAAGAAAAAAACCGGAGCAGCTGCGTAAGCCGAGTTCTGTTCCCGAAGGTTTCCCTTCAGGCGGTGCACATTCGTCTAGGGCGCAAATTGCTCTACGCCTCGATTAGCGAGCAACCCGAAAGCATGGGGCGGACCACCCTTGTTTCCCTTTCGAGAAACGCTCTCCTATTGGCTCTTGCTCCAGGTGGGGTTTGCCTTGCCAACCAACTCGCGTTGGTCGCGGTGCGCTCTTACCGCACCGTTTCACCCTTACCCGGCTTTGACACCGGGCGGTCTGTTCTCTGTGGCACTTTCCTGCGGATCGCTCCGACTGGCCGTTAGCCAGCACCCTGTCCTCTGGAGCTCGGACTTTCCTCCCGCCACCCAACCCTGCAGTGGCCGGCGTACACCCGAGCTGCTCCGGCACCTTCGGTTATCACACACTGCGACTTTCGCCCACTGGCGCGCCTATCGAGTGGCGATGCGCTGGCCACTTAGAATCAAGGCGCGTCTCCACCCGAAGCACGGCGAACGAGCTTCCCGTGGTCGATGAAGAGGATCTGTGGATCCATTGAGAGAATGCTCTCGCGGTCGTGAGTCACGAGAAGGGTCGGCAAACAGAGTTCTCGCACCAGCAAATGCACTTCCCCAATCAACTCGCCGCGCAACGGAGCATCGAGCGCCGAGAACGGCTCGTCGAGAAGCAGCACCCGAGGCGACGACGCAAGTGCGCGTGCCAGCGCAACCCGCTGCGCCTCACCACCCGACAACGTGTGGGGAGTTCGGCCTGCCAATGTTCCGACCCGCATCCTCTCGAGCCACCCGTGCGCCAACTTCGTTCGTTGATTGTGTTGAACGTTTCGCGGCACGCCGTAAAGGACGTTTTGTAGCGCTGTGAAGTGCGGAAACAGCGCCAGCGTTTGAAACACGAGCGCGACGCCTCGCCGGTGCGGCGGCACTTCTGACAGGTCGACGTCTCCCAGCCCGACGCGACACCGGCGGGTCCGAAGTAGGCCGGCAATGACTGCGAGGCAGGTGCTCTTCCCTGCTCCCGACGGGCCAAGCAACATCGTGATGCCGGGCGGCACTTCGAACCGAACGTCAAGCCGGGGCGCCGCTTGAGGTGCGCGATCCACCCACGCTTCCACCCGCAGAACATCACCAGGCATGTGGTCGCCTTCGGGTAAGTCGGCCGACCCACCAGAGCGCGGCGATTGCGAGCGCCGTCATCACCAACACCATGCCTGCGGCGTCTGTGTCGCGGTTCGATTGAACCGCATCGTAGATGGCCAGCGATCCGGTTTGCGTCAGCCCCGGCAGATTGCCGGCAACCATCAACGTCACGCCAAAATCACCCAGCGCGCGCGCGAACCCGAGAGTCAGCCCGGCCACGACTCCGCTGGAAGACAGGGGCAGCACGATGGTGAAGAAGACGCGCAAAGGTGTTGCGCCCAGCGTCTGTGCGGCGCCGATGAGCCGCGGGTCGACTTCGTCCATCGCAGCGCGCGCCGACTTCACCACGAACGGCAGCGCCGCCAGCGTCGCCGCAACGACTGCCCCTGTGACAGTGAAGACGATCGAAGTTCCGGTGACGGCTTCGAACGCGCGACCGAGAACGCTGCCGCGACCCAGCGCGACCAACAGGTAGTACCCAAGCACGGTGGGAGGCAGCACCATCGGGACGGTGAACAGCGCCTCGATCAACGTGCTCCCAGGCAACCGAAATCGCGCGAGAACTCCAGCCAGAGCAATGCCGAGTACTCCCGCAAAGAACGTCGCCACGACGGCGATCTCGAATGACAGAACGAGGGGCGCCCAGCTCACTGTTCCTCGCCTCCTTCGCCAGCGAACATGAATCCGTAGCGAGCCATCAACGCACGCCCGTCGGTGGAACCCACCTGTCGCGCAAACGCTTTGCCTCCTTCGAGGTTCGACCCGTGCTTGCAGACCACCAACGCCTGATCGATCGCCGGGTGTAGCTGTTCGTCGATCAGCAGCCATGGGTGCTGCTTGTCCTGAATCACCAGCGAAAGCGCGACGATCGCCGCTTCGACATTTCCCGTCTGGGCCAGCTGAAGCGTCTGCCGGACGTTCTCACCAAACACCAACCTGGGCTCGATGACGCTCCACACCCCTGCCGCTTTGAGCGCTTCCCGCGCGGCCTGCCCGTAGGGCGCATGCTCGGGATTGGCGATCGCCACTTTGACGAAGCGTCGATCTGCGAGCTCTTCAATTCGGTCGACCGGCACCACGCTGCCTTTCCGCGACCAGACAGCAATCCGGCCACGAGCGTAAAGAGCGCGGGTAGCGCCATCGCAGGCGCCCGCGTTAATCGCTTGGTCCACGAACGACACGTTGGCTGCAGCGAGGACATCGAACGGGGCGCCTGCCTTCACCTGCTGGGTAAGCTGGCCCGTCGAGCCGAAGCTGAAGAGCACCTTCTGCCCTGATTGCTGCTCGAAGACTTTCCCCAGCTCTTCAAACGCCGTCGAGAGGTCGGCAGCCGCGGCAACGCGAACCGGCTTCCCCGGCTCGATCGCGGGTTTACAGCCGAACCCACACCACACCGCGAAGAACACCCAAACCACTCCGCGAATGTGGGGGTCGTGTCGGGTCGAGCGCGAGGGGACCCTTGAAGGTAGAGTATCGAACATGAGCACCGCCAAACGCCTGCACTACTCCTACGAACAGTACCTGCGGCTGCTTGAGGACAGCGACATCAAGTTCGAATACTGCGACGGCGTTATCTACGCCATGGCGGGCGGAACACCAGCCCACGCGTTGCTCAGCGCTGCCGCCATCGGTATCTTGAGACAGGCGCTGCTGAACCGTTGCAGCGTATCGACTTCAGATCTGA
>JANOHG010000037.1:0-1557 GCA_031406375.1 Archangiaceae bacterium
TCGAGCAACGGGTTGGCGCCCCCCGAGAGTTTGCGCACCAGCACTTTGGGCCAGAGGTCCGGAACACCATCCTTGTTGGCATCGTCCGGAAATCCGTTTGCGTCGTCGTCGATGAACTTTGCCAGAAACGCCGGTTGGCCCTGGTGAATCACTCCGCTGTTGATGGGAAGCGGGCTGAGCTCGAGCACCTGTGGGCCACCCGTTGGCGTGAGCGTCAATGACGGCATGCCCCCATCGACGATGAAGCTCGGACGATCGACAGGCACCAGTGCCAGGTCACTGAAACTGACCGGAACGTCGAGCGTCGGCGCGTTTAGCTCGACCACAATCTCGCGGTTGGCGCGGGTGGTCGGCTCGATCGCCGCTCCGCCGACATCGCCAGCGTTGACCTGCGAGGTGACGTCGTACCATGGGATGAAGTCGAGGTTGCTGTCGACGAACCCGCGTACCAGGTATTTCCCAGCGGGAACGAGGCTGAACGCAAACGGCGCCGTGAACGGGCCGGAGTCACCGTCAGGCGCTTTTCCGAACACCTCGTCACGCGGCAACACCGCGAACGTCAGCGGTCGGCCGCTTCCTGTCGGCGGAGGCGGTCGAGAAGAGTCGAACAAGAACACGACCACGTTTCCTCTGGCCTTGCTCGATACAACCACCTTTCCTTCGATTCGCGACAGCACAGTGTTCTGGCGTCGGTCGGCGGTCGAAAAAACCGAAGGAGGATCGCACGCCGTCAACGTGAGCAGGCAGGGCAGCAGCGCTTTCATGGAGTCACCGAAATCGTCGCAAACACGCGACGGTTGACCTGATTTCCAAACGGGTGCTCAGCATGGGCTGGACCCAGCTGAGAGCCGATTACCGCGAAGGTCAGTTTGTCGTTTAGCAGGCGGAAGCCGACGCGCGCGTTGATCACCAGATAGCCCGCGAGCGCGTTGCTGATGTTCGAGATCCGCGTCGGGTCTTCGGCGGCAGGCTCACGCTCCACCCAGGTGGTCGATGAGGTGTACGCAGCGTCGAACGTGAGGTCGAGGTTCACCGGAGTGCGATACCAGATGCCGCCGAACACCTTGACCATCGGCGCTTGACTGCAAGGGCCGCACACGCCGGTGGTGTTGCTGGCGATGTTCTGGACCGCGGTCGACAGTCGCAAGTCGAGGCCGTTGAGGACGCTCCACTTGAACCCGAGCTCGGCGCCGCGGGCGGTGTAGGTGATGGGGTCATTGCGAAACACCGAACGACCGAGCAAGTACGACTGGCTGGGCAGGTCATACGCTTCGGCGGCTGCAACCGGGTTCACCGCGGTGAGCGCGATGAGGTCATCAACCACGTTCCAGTACAGCGCGAGGTCGTATTCAAGGCCGGCTCGCGCGAGCTCTCCGCGCCAGCCAATTTCGAACGCCAGCATCCGTTCGGGTCGCAACGTGGGGTCCCCTTGGGCGCAGGGTTTTGTTTGCAGACTCACTGGATATCCGAATAGATTCAACCACAGTTGCAGGCGGCGACTCTGCAAGAAGGGTATGCGAAGGAGCTAAGGCCACCCGTTGCAAACGTTCAAGCGAC
>JANOHG010000075.1:0-6895 GCA_031406375.1 Archangiaceae bacterium
TCTTCGAGCAGCGCGAGCGCTTGGCGCCCGTAGCCTTTTCCCCGTTCTGCCGCGACGACGGCGAGGTCGTCGAGGAACATGCGCTTGCTCGAGTCGATGGTGAACCAGAGTGTGCCCACCCGCCGTTCACCCTCGAGCAGCAGGAACAGGAAGTGACCCTTCGTCGCCGCCCCGTCGGGAAGATCCGCGTCGGTTCGTTGCGCGGCCAGCACGGTGGCCTCGTGCAAGCTCACATCATCGGCGTTCGCGAGGTCCAAGGCCCACTCGCGAACGAAGGCTTCCCGCCAGGGCACAAACTCTTCCTGTGTCATCGGTCGCAGTCGCACTCTCACCCCCGCCAGGGTTTGGTGACGTCCTGAAGTCACCAGGCACCGGCGCTCAAAAGCCGCCGGTGCTGCAGCTGACCCAAAGGAACTACTGCCGGCGACGGCGGAGTCCCGCCAGCAACAGCAGCACGCCTGCGAATACCGGCTGAGCAAAGCCACCGGTGCTGCAGCCGCCACCGCCTTTGCGAATCGTGATCTCGACCGTCGAAGCAGCGCTGACCCGCTGGCCGTCACTCACCAGCAACTGGAAGGTGAGCTTGGTTCCACCTGAACCCGGGGGAGCCGTGAAGCTCGGCTTGGCGGTAGTGCCGCTCACCAACCCGACGGGCGTGCCTTCGGTTTGAGTCCATGCGTAGGTCAACGCGTCCCCATCGGGATCCTTGCTTGCGCTGCCATCGAGGGTGACCTGCTGCCGCTCAGTCACCTCGGCCGCACTGCCCGCGTTTGCTTCTGGCGCGCGGTTACCGGCCTTGCCGAGCAGGATATTCACCTTCGAGGGCGCGCTGCTCAAGTCGGCATCCTTGACCACCAACTCGAACACCATCAGGGTACCCAGCGGAGCTTCGGGAGCGGCGAAGGAAGGGGTAGCGGTCGTTGCCCCAGTGAGCGTTGCCGCCGGCCCGCTGCTCTGCGTCCAGGCGTACGTCAGGATGTCACCATCAGGGTCGACGCTGCCGCTTCCATCGAGCACTACCTTCGCGCGCGCTTCGACCGTCTGACCGGGCCCAGCGTTCGCCACTGGAGCGCGATTGGTCTTCTTCACCGAAATTTCGACGGTGGCTGGCGCGCTGTTGGCCTTGCCGTCGTTCACCACCAACTGGAAGGTGATTGAAGTGTCAGCCGTCGAGTCAGGTGCAGTGAACGACGGCCTGCTGGTGGCCGCACCGGTCAACACCGCGGCTGGGCCCGAAACCTGACTCCAGAGGTACGCAAGCGAATCACCATCGGCGTCCGTGCTTGCCGAGCCGTCGAGCTTTCCTGCCGCGCGGGCATTGATGCTCGCGGCGGGGCCTGCGTTCGCGACCGGGGTCCGGTTCACGTCACGCACCACGATGCTCACCGTGGCAGGCGTGCTCGCCGCTGTGCCGTCATTCACCACCAGGCTGAAGACGATCGTCGTGTCGGCAGTCACTTCAGGCAATGTCACGGTTGGCACTGCGATCGTGGTGCTTGAGAGCACCGCGGTGGGCCCCGAGACTTGAGTCCAGGCATAGGTGAGCGTTGAGCCTTCAGGATCCGAGCTGCTGCTGCCGTCGAGAGTGGTCATCCCGCGCTCGTTGCCCGAATGCAGAACGCCAGCGTTCGCCACCGGCGCGCGATTGACGTTCGTCACCACCACATCGACCGTCGCCGGAACGCTGTTGACGAAGCCGTCGTTGACGACGAGCTGGAAGGTAAGGGTGGTGTCGGTGGCGATTTCGGGGGTCGCGAAGGTCGGACCCGCCAAGGTGGCTCCCACCAGGCCCACGCTCGGGCCCGCGGTCTGCGTCCACACATAGGTGATGGAATCGCCATCTGGGTCCGTGCTCGCGCCACCCACCAGCGTAGCCATCGAACGCTCTGCGACCGACTGCGCGGCCCCAGCGTTCGCCACGGGCACGCGGTTGGCGCTCTTCACCACCACGTTCGTCGACGACGGCGCACTGCTGACCTGCGCGTCGCTGGCGATCAACTGGAAGGTGAGCGTGGAATCGGCCGTCACGTCTGGAGCGGTGAATGTCGGCTTGGCGACCGCCGTGCTTGAGAGCACCGCAGCCGGCCCCGCGGTCTGCGTCCAAGCGTAAGTCAATGCAGTGCCGGGGTCGGCATCCGTTGCGTTGCCGTTGAGCGTCACCGTCGCGCGCTCAAGGACCGTCTGGGGCACACCCGCATCGGCTGCTGGGACGCGGTTGGGGTTGTTGACTATCACGGTGGTCAGCGCAGGCTGACTGGTCGCCACGCCGTCGTTGACGACCAGCCGGAAGGTCAGCACGGCGCTGGTCGCGACCGTGGTCGAGGCGGAAACCACCACTGGCGCCGTGAAGGTCGGCTTGGCGGGAACAGTGGTGGACAACGTGATGGCAGGTCCACCGGCCTGCGACCATGCGAAGGTCAAGGCGCCCGCGTTCGGGCTCGAACTGCCCGAGCCGTCGAGCGTCACCGCAGCGTTCTGCAGCACCGTCTGAGCGGGCCCTGCGTAGGCGGCCGGGGGCACCGTGGTTGAACCACACGTGCCCGGCGACACGGTGACGGTGTCGAACGGCGTGTTGGCGATGCCGGTGAACGCAACGTCGTCAATCTCCCAACCCGCGCTTCCGCCTCCCTGGTCACTTCCGATGCGGAAGCGCACCCTCACCGTCTGGCCCTGGTATTTGGTTCCGAGGGCGACCGTCTGGGTAATCATCGCTGGGTAAGTCGCGCTGGTGCCGACGAAGGCGAGACGCCCTTCAAGCGGGTTGCCACCAGCAGTCGCGAGCGCGCCACCGTACGGAGGCGTCAACGCCGCAGTTCCGACGTCCGTCCAGGTGAAGCCGTTGTTGGCGGTGACCTCAATCACTGCTCCGTCGTAGTTGGCACCCGTGGCTGCCTCGAACCCGAAGCGATGGCGGAAGGTAAAGCCGAAGTCTCCGGTGGCAGCAACCTGCAGCACAGGCGAGATCAGCTGGATGTCTGCGGCGGTTGCCAGGTCCGGCCCGAACCACCGGTGGTCAACAACCGACACAGCGCTGCGGCGCCATTCGGAAGTCACATCCCACGCTTGTCGGGGGCTCTCGACATCGTCTGTCGTCGAGCTGAAGGGGGTGATGCGCTGATTCGCCCGCAGCGAGAAGTTGAACGAGGCAGGCCCGGTGGTCGGGTTGGTGACGTTGATGGTGTAGTCGAGCTTCGAGTCGGTGAGCCCGGTGAGAGCAACTTGCACCGGCGCGATGGTCAGCCCACGCGCAAGTGTGGGCGGGAAGGTCAACGTCGCGCCCGCTGGGAAGGTAACCCCGGTCGTGCTGGAAGAGATGGTCGCCGTGCTGCCCGGCAGGGCTGCGCCGACGGTGCTCTTCAGCACGACTTGCAGCACGCCCGTCTCTGCGTTCTCGAGGGCGCCATTCGCGCCACACGGCGAGGTGATGGAGTCGTCGACGCTGCTGCCCTGGTACACCAGGCCAATCGCAGGGGTTGGATCTTCAGTGGCACCCTGGTTGGTCGTCGAATTGCGATCCGGCGCACCTGCTGCCGCACCCATGCCGCGCTTGGCAAAGGCGATCGCGAACAGCCGGTAGTCGACCTGGTCCGAGGCGTAAGCGACCGCGAGAACCGCGTCGCGCGCTTCGATCATCGTCGGCGCATTGGGGGTCATCTTGTACGCCGCCACCAGGTAGTCCTTCATCCGACGCTGGGCCTGGTCGAACGTGAGCCCGCGGCCACTGGTGTTGTTCAACACGTCACGCAGCAGCGCCGCGTAGCATTCCCACAGTGACGAGGCCCAGATTTCACCCGTGTTGTGCACCTGGGAATTGGGAGCCGCACTTGGGTTCACTGGAGCCACCGCCGCCGTAGGCAACGCAACCGTATTGTCGATGTGCTTGTAGGTCAGCGGGTTCTTCGTCATGTCGGTGGAGTACGGGTAACGACGAATGCCGAAGTAGTACGGGTTCTTGCTGATTGAGGGCGTGCTGAAACCCGCCATTGCATAAACGCCTTCGAACTGGCTGTTGCCCGGCGCGAGCGAGTCTTCGGCGCGAACGGTGAGCAGGATCGCGTGGAAGTCGGCCCAGCCTTCACCCATTCCGCGGCCAACCTGGTTGCTAAGTCCGTTGGCGTTTCCAATCAAACGGTTGCTGATGTAGTGGCCCCACTCGTGGGCGACAATCTGGGTGTCAAGCGAGCCGTCGCGATCGATCACCAACTGGCGGGTGAGCGTGACGGTAACCGTGCCAGCCGCGAGCGCGGTGCGGAAAGAAGTGGCGTCTGCCGCGTTGAGCGAGAGTGAAGGGATGGTGACGGTACCGATAGGAACTCCACCCATTCCCGGGGGAACCGTGGGCGCACCAGAGGTGTTGACGTTGCCAATGATGACTCCGATTGCGCCTGCAGCCTGCGCCGCTTCGACCTTGTTGACGAAGCCGCAAGTGCCACGATCGATGAACGCGATCTTCCCGACGACGTTGGTGTTGATGGGAGCGCCGCCGTCGGTGCTGCAGGCGTCAAGCGGGCTGACCGCCACCACATCGCCGGTGAGCGCGAAGTTGTTCGGACCCCAGCTCGCAGTTCCGACCGGATAGTCGCCCGCAAGACTGAGGGGAGCTGCCACGGTAATCTTGTTGTTGCTCAATCCGTCGAACAGGAACATCTGCATTCGAGGCCGTGCGCCGTCGGCGGGAGTCGACATGTTCGCGTTATTGCGGCCGGCGTAATCCTGCGCTTCGATCTTGAGCGCGTCTCCCGCGAGCCCGCCGCGGCCGTAGTTCACGAGTTGGCCGTTGCCCGAAATCTCATTGAAGCCCGAGTCGTAGTACCAGTCGTGCAGGAAGTTGACGGTGTAGAAGAGAGTGGTCGCGACGCCATGCTGCTGCGTGCGCGCGCCGTTGGGCTGCACGAAGTTCGGCGCAATGGTGAGATTGACCGTGTAGTCGAACACACCAGGCGTGCTGACGGGCACCCGAAAGTCGCCAGGCGAGAACCCGTCAGGCGCAAAAATGTCGAGGTAGGCATCAGCGTTGTTGCCGTTGGTCTCGACCGCACCTGGGGGCAGCCATGCGTCATTGGTGCTCAAGGGAGTGTTGGCGAGGGTGACCAAATTGGACGGAATGAACGCCGCCTGAAAGCCATCCGGAAGTCCGGTTGGGTGCGGGGTTGGCGCATAGCCCTGCGGTCCATCCATCGGGCGGAACTGACCCGTGTTTTCAGCCCAGGTGCGGTAGCTGAAGCTCGCGTCGACCGTGAGCGCGTTCTTGAACAGCATGCGACCGTCAAGCGCAGAGACGACATACGCGACCAGGTCGGTGCTCTGGTTCTCGGCGTTGACGACTTCGAGCTCGAGATAAAAAGCGGGCTCGAGGCGCGTGGGAAGGTGAAAGTAGACCGACTTCAAACGAACCGGGGCCAGCTGAAGCTCGGACGCGGGGTCCACCTCATAAAGCGTGTAGTTGCCACCTGGCTGGCCGGCGACGCGAAGCACCCCAGGATCAATGACCTTGCCGCTGGCCTCTCGCGCCGCAGCCGAGATCGCCGAAGCCGCCGAGAGCTTGAACGGAGGAGCGTTGAGCTCGCCCGGCAAGTAACCCGCGATCGCAATCAGGCTGAGGTCGCGCCCCATCAACACCTTCATCTCGTCGCGGAACACCTCGATGCCATTGAGCTGCTGACCGAAGCGCGCGATCAACCCGCCGCGGCCGGTGTCATGCACCTCGAGCAGCTTGGCGCTTTCGACGAGGGCGGCCGACTGGCCGTAAAGCAGTGCGTAGCGCACCAGATGTGCACGCGCGGCGCCTTCAGCTTCGCTGGCTGCGACAGTCGAACGCTCGAGGCCGGGTTGTTGAGGTGGAGCCCAGACGAAGGTCGGTACGTCGAGCCGCGTCTCGCGGTGCAGCTGGGTGCCAACCTTGACGAGCGCGGGATCCACGAGCCGAGTCGAGGGCAGAACCGGGCTACCGGCAAGCGCATCGACGCTGCCTGGCTGGCCAGGAGTGGTGGGGGCCGAACATCCTGCGATTGAAAGGCCGATCAAAACGACAGCAAGCGATGACTTCATGGTTGATGTTGCTCCGTTGGGCGACGCCTTTGAAAACCGCGCGAACCCTAGCCTCGAGAAATTTGGACGTCACCCACAGATTGTCCTACGTGTTGGGCAAACACGCACAGCCCGCGCAAACCTGGGCGCTTCTCCCAGTATCCAGGTAGCGTCACCCAGCAGCTCGCTTCTTGGGTGACGCGAGGCGTCGTCAAATGTGGCCGGTGACGCTTGCCTTTTTTGAGCAATGAACTCTTCGCCTCTATTTCGTCGATTGACGATCTTCGTTTTCTTGTTTTCAGCCGCGGCTGCGGCTCAAGCACTCTTGTTCAACAAGACGATCACGTTTGGTACCCCACAGTTCGCCCCCGCGGCTCACACTCAGGAACGGAACGCGGTTGCCTTTGACGGAATCAACACCGCGCTGGTGGCCTGGTCGGATTTGCGCAACCCATCGGTCGCCCTGACGGTCGCCACTCGGTACAACACCGTTACCGGCACCGTGCTGGATCCGTTGGGCCTGGTGTTGAATGAATTCTCGGGGCTCAGCGGGACGAACGCGTTTTGGGGTGGCGCCTCGTTGGGTGGATACTTCGCGGTGGCAGGATGCTCGGGAGCTGGCTACTGCGTGGTCTTCCGGGTTCCGCGCACCGGCCCACCGCTGATTCCAACTTATCTACTCAATTGGGATGTGGTCCGGGTGAGCAGCGACGCAGACGCCTTCTTGCTGTTGATGTCGAACACCGGCGGTGCTCGCAACGGCTTGGACACCTGTTCGATCGCGGCGTCGATGACCTTCATTGCATTGTTAGCCCCCGTCGCCGAAGTCATGTCGAGGTTGCTAAGGTTCAGGCCCGCAACAATTCCC
>JANOHG010000078.1:0-7202 GCA_031406375.1 Archangiaceae bacterium
GGCATGTCGTCGTTCTTCGTCACTTCGATGGCCCAGGTCGTGATCGAGATTCCGCGGCAGCAGTTCGATCACATGCGCGTGCTCGGCGCGAGCGAGCTTCGGATTGTTTGGGAAGTCGTCGTGCTTGGGACTTTGGATAAAGCGCTCGACATCTTGCGCCAGAACGCGGCGATGGGGTGGGCGATGATCACGATGGTCGAGGGAATCTCGCGTGCGGATGGTGGAGTGGGGACGCTGATTCTCGACCAGAACAAGCACTTTCGATTGGCAGAGGTGTACGCAATTCTTATTGTCATTTTGGTCATCGGGCTGGCGATGGACTACTTGATTGGAGTTTTCGTTCGTGTCGTCTGCCCCTATGAGCGCCTTGACCGCACCCCCCGCTGATGAATTGGCTGTCGAGGGCGAGGTGTTGCTTTCGATCAAAGAGGTTAGCCTGCGATTGGGCGAGGTTCAGGTTCTTGAGAAGATGTCCTGTGAGATTCGGAATCGGCGCCGCCCGAATCTGACCACGGGGCAGGTGGTTGGGCTGTTGGGGCCTTCAGGAGTCGGAAAGACGAGACTGCTCAGAATCATCGCGGGGCTTGACACTGCAGATGGCGGAGAAGTTCGCGGCCTCAAAGGCAAGGTCATTAAGCAGGGGTCGGTTGGCGTGGTGTTCCAGAACTACCCGCTGCTTCGACATCGAACAGTCGCCTCGAATCTGGAGATTGCTGGAGCCGCGATGGGTCTTTCGAGCGCGGCCGCCAAGCTGCGCAGGCGCGAACTGCTCGAACGGTTTGGTTTGGCAGATCGCGGTCGCTTTTATCCGGCGCAGCTTTCAGGGGGTCAACGTCAGCGGATCGCCATCGCCCAGCAATTGATGGTTCCTAAACATCTGCTTTTGATGGACGAGCCGTTCAGCGGCCTTGATCCAGTGGCATTGGTGCACTTGCTCAAGCTCATCAACGAAGTCGCTCATATGGATGACCTCAACACGGTGGTCCTGGTGACCCACGACACCACCTCGGCACTCATCGCCAGCGATACGCTGTTCTTGCTTGGTCGCGCGCGTAATGAGAAGGGCCACTTGGTTGGCGGCGCCAACATTCAGGCGACCTACGACCTGGTTGAGCGCGGGTTGGCCTGGCAGCCTGACATCGAAGCGCACCCTGAATTTGGCGCGCTTGAACGGGAGATTCGCGTTCGGTTCAAGGAACTGTGAGCCCGCGGTCAGCGCGCGCTTTGCGTTCATGGGTGCTGGTTCCGCCGCGGCAACCACGGAAAAGCCGCTCGTGGCCAAACCGGAGGCCTGCTAGGCTACATAGGCGTCGTCGATCGGGACCACTGGACCCAAGGTCTTGATTTCGTGTGCGTTTGTGGCGGTTCCCACAACTTATTCACAAGTCCGATCTACCGATGGGCTGACCACTGTCAAACTCCGATATTGTCTTCATGGCGCGGCGCGTTTCAGATCCAACAACGGTGAAGCCAGCGATTGCGCTGACTTCGTCGATTGGCGCACATCGGGGCAGGCGTTCTGAACTTGGCCAGGCCGCGGTCGAGTCTGCGCTGGTGTTGCCGCTGTTCGTCTTCATCATTCTCGGCACACTGCAGCTCTCGCTGATGCATCAGGCACGGTTGCTGACCAAGTACGCCGCTTATAAGGCGGTGCGCGTCGGTGCCCTCACCAGCGTGAACATGGGGCGAATGGAGCGCGCGGCATTGGCGGTGCTGTTGCCGACAATCAAGAAGAGCGCTGCGGTCCACAAGACCACCAGCGGCTCTGAGTTCTCAACGGCTTTTCCACTGGTGGCCTCGAACCAGATGCCCGAAGGGGCGATGAAATTTGTCGAGATTAAAGTCTGCGGCCCCACCAAAGACCTGCTTTCTGGCGAAGACGATGTCGACTTCGACGCCGAGGGAATGACAGGCAGCGCCGATGGCCGCGGCGGCTCGATGTCGGAGCAAGGGTGGAAAGACTTCGATCGCGGCAGGTTGGTGATTCAGGTGACCTACAACTATCGAATGGTCATCCCGTTCGCAGACATGATGCTCTACAACATCTTCGTCAACCAAGAACGCACCGATCTGATGTGGACGTTCCGGCTCGGCAAGCAGGATCCGCAGGTAGCGCAGCACGCGCAGCTTGCGGCCAAGTACAACGCGCTGGCTTCCCAAGGAATGTATGTCTTTCCGATTCGCGCGAACTATCTGATGCGAATGCAGTCAAGCCTCTTCCCTAATACCAACGGGCATGAATTGCCACAGTCGAACCAGTGCGTCATCCGGTTCAAGAAGAAGGGTTCGGGCAGCTCGGGCTCGACTGGCGTGGGTGGAGACACCGTCGATGACGAAACCGAGCCGGAGCCAGAGTGATGAAGACTCACGTTCGAAAGAATAACCGAGGGCAGGTGTTGCCGCTGGCATGCGTCTCGTTGATTTTCCTGGCGTTGATGACGATGCTTTCGTTCAACATCACCAACGTCATCCACGAGAAGATTCGGCTTCAGAACTACAGCGACTCACAGGCCTTTTCGATGGCGACCGTTGAGGCTCGTGCCTTCAACTACCTCGCCTACTCGAACCGCGCGAGCGCGGCGGCCTTCGTCACCATCGCTTCGCTCCATGGCTACCTTGCCGTCGCAAACATGGCGCCCCAGCTGTTCCGCGCTGCGGGAGTCGCGATGATTGTCGCGATGCTCGCTGAGCTTGCGGTTTGCATCGTGAGCTGGGGAAGTTCTCCATGCTGCAGTCACATCGCGACGCCGGCTCAACTCATTTTTCAATATTTCACTGAGGACGCAAACGACGCCGAAGACACGCTTCAGAAATGGGAGAAACCGTTCAACGACGCGGTGAAAGCGCTTTGGGGCATGGTCGCGAATATCCATCTCGAACAGGACCTGATGCTTGGGGGTGCGGTGGCTCAGGTGACGACGGGCTTCGATGGCGCGCTCACCAGCCAAGCAAAGCTGGCATCTAAGCTGCCGATCGGCGTGGGTACGCTCAACGCGGCGGCGCTTACGTGTTCGCTCGAGGGGTCCACACTGGACTCGTGCTCTGCCTACAAGACCGTCAGCGAACGCTCGCAGCTCTACACCGAAATCATCAACGCCAGCACTCCGAGGTGGAACCACAACATCACTCTGATGGGCACCGACTACCTGCCATTCATCGGGGACAAGTGGTCGGATTTGACTCTCGCGATGCCGGCCTTCTTCGGCGGCGATCACGCGATCGCCGACAGCAGCTGCAGCCCTGGTGTTGGTGACGAAGGCCAGCTCGCGTGTGGCAAGGTGCCCTTTGCGATGTTCATGGGGATCGCCGAGGACATGCCCGGGGTCGGTGGTTGGGCGGGCTCTGAAATCTCTTCCGACGACAGTGGTGGCGATCATTCCCCCGACGGAGCTGACGACGATCATGACGAGTTCAAGGGCATCCCCAAATGCGTCGAAGACAAGAAATGCTTCATCAACTTCCGTCTGGACGAGGATGACAAGAAGACCTGGGGTCAACCCTCGGTGTACGCCTACTACAGCTCGGATTTGAGCAAGCGGCGCAGCGCCGACAGTTCTACGCCGTGGCTGCTGGGTGGCAACGGAAAGCTCAGCATTGAGATGGGCGCCAAGCACAACGGCAATGCGGGCGTTCTCGAGATGAAGCCAGAGCGCACCGGCGCCGCGATGAGCCGGGCGTTGGTGTACTTCCACGCTCCGGGTTCGTGGCCGCGGCCGCCCAACTTCTTCGACCCCTTCTGGGGTGCGAAGCTGCACACCTTCGACCGCGCGGGCATGGTGAAGGTGCTCACGGTCGCGGCGGCCACGGACGACAAGATGGCAGACATTCCCGCAGCGGTGGTGGTGGAAGGGAGCATCGAATGAAGGCACCTCGCAATCGGCGCGGGCAGGCCATCGTCGAGCTGTCCGTTGCGATGTTGATAATCGTGCCGACGTTCATGTACGTCTTGTTCCTCGACGATCTTCTGGCAGCGAAGCTCGACATGCAAGAAGCCGTGATTACCGCCCCCTGGGAATACGCTCGGGTGAATTTCGAGGAAGGTGGTGCCGGCAGTGGGGTGCGGTCAGCGGTTCGGCTCGGGTGGTGCGATCACACCACGACGTACAACTCGTACGACCGTTCGTATGATTGCCAAGAGTCAGTGCACCACGTCGCGCTCGCGGCCCACCAGTGTTGGCTAAGCGATGGCGCCAAGCAGGTGTCGTGCTCGGTCACCAAGGACTATGGGAAGCTCCAAGGTTTGTTGGGGGGTGAGGCGGCGCATTCGAACTTCACGACCGGTGGCCTGGTGCGCTGCTGGGCGCGGTTGGGAGTGATTAACTACTTCCTTCCTCAGAAACTGTTCGAACAGTTCACCAAAGTCGACATGACCCGCACCAAAAAAGGCGAGGGCGATGTTCACAAAGCGGGCAAAGGGCTGGCGGTCGAGTCCCACTACTTGCTTGAAGAGCAGCAGGCGGGATTGGTGGTCGACACCTGGGCGTTGGGGACGATGTCCAAGATTGGAAACACGGGCAGCGGCAAGCTGAAAGACCGCACCAACTCAATTTACCAGCCCTACTTCGCCCTCGCTGCGGCGCAGAGCACGGACCTGGCGCAGAAGCTCGGCGCCGTGGACGTCGTCAACCCACTCATGCTCACCGATGCAATGGGCGACAACCCCGCTGATGCCAATGTGGCATTCGATCCCGACAACGAAACGTTCAACGGCGATTTCCATGGTTCCCCCTACGAGCCCAAGCTGGGTTCGCACTACATGGGGCAGGACAATCTTCCCGAATGAAGCGGGTCTCTGTTGTGAAGGTGCTCGCCGGCTCGGGGGTGCTCGGGCTGATTGCAGGCGTGGTGCTGTCTGAAATGCGCGGTCAGCGTCTCGAGCACGAACGGGACAGCGCAGAAGCCCAGCGGGCACGCAAGGCGCCGTCGCCTCGCCCCAAAGTCTACGAAGTGGCTGGCAAGACGACGTTCGTCGACCCGGAAGCGGTGAAGTTTCTGCCTGAGTACCCGAACGCGGTTCCTACCGATCTGGCTGAGATGTCGGCATCGCAAGGCGTGCCGCTGAAGGCCGGAATGTTTACGACGCCCGACCCGCTCGAGAAAGTGCTCGCGTTCTACGAGACGGAGCTCACGCGAGCCGGTCGGCTCACCGTGTCGCAGCACTGGGGCACTGGCGCCGCCTACCTTGGCTTCTATGGACCCGATAAGCACATGCACACGGTCGCGCTGATGCGCAGCGGCAGCCAGACCTGTGTCTTTCTCGCCAACAGCGACCCCGAGGCATTCCTCAAGGGGTCTGCCCAACGCCCCGATTCACTGCCCGCTCTTCCCCAAGTGCGCGGAGAAGTTTCGTTCACCTTCACCGACGAAGGCGTCAAGCGATCGACCTATGTCGCCAACACCGCTGCGATGACGCTTGATCAGACGGCCGACTTTTACAAAAGCCAACTGAGCGCGTCGGGTTGGCGCGTCGAAGAGAACAACGAGCGTCAGTCGGGGCAGGTTCGACTGCAGCTCAAGCGGCCCGGGCAAGATTTATCAATCACACTGACGAGAAACGACAATGAAAAGAATGTCACCATCTTTGCCCATATTCTGGCTCGTCGCTGAGCTCCTCGTCGCGCCCGCGGCGATGGGTGGAAGTGCCGAGACGTGTCAGGTGAACTGCGCGAAATTGACGAAGGAGTTCGAGAAGGCGTGCAAGAAGAGCGGCGGCGGTAAGTGCGCGGGGCAGGCCAAGGCGCTCGGCAATGACCTCGATAAGAAATGCGCTGAGGACTGCGCGAAGAGGAGGAGCAAGTGACGCGCCCCATCGGTCAACCAGCCCCGCCCTGGGTCCCGCGTGCTCGTTTCGAGACGATACCGCTGGGCGTTACATGGTTCGTTGGAGGATGCTTCACATGAGCTCGCAACTGCTTGCGTTGGCAGCAGCCTTGATTTTGTTCTGGCCAGCACTCGCCCTGGCGAACGACAAATGCCAGGACCAATGCACGAGTGACGGGAAGGCTTGTGTGGCAGCTTGCACCAAGAAGGCCGGTCGGCACGCGGCAACGTGCGCGCCTGCGTGCGCGCAAATGACCGACCCGTGCCGCATGGAATGCAAGCGAAGGGAGCGAAAAAAGTGATTCGACACTTCAAGAAGCGCATCCGGCCTCGCGGTCAAGCGATGGTCGAGTACAGCGTGATTACCCATGCGCTGCTGGTGGGCGGCGCCTTTCTTGGCTGGCCTTTCGTAAGCCACCTCATCCAGGGACTCTCGGCGTATTACAAGAGCATCTACTTCGTGCTCACTTCGCCTGTGATGTGAACGGCTCTCGAAGGTCGATGGTCTTGCCCGCTGCCGATGGCCAGGCGCCCGACCGCACCGCAAGCTTGCTCGCTACCGCCATCGCCAGCGCACAGCCCATCGAGCCGAAATAGGTTCGGGTGCCCATGTCGCCAAAACACTGATTGAGGTGCGCAATCACCATCGAGATGACTGTCAGCGCCGCGACGCGATCGATGGCGGCCGTCGCGAACCGGAAGCTTCGCGCTGCGAGGAAGACGGCGCACACCAGCGGTGCGAACATTCCGAAGAAGCCGAACAGCCCGCCAATGGCCCACATCCAAAGAATGCTGTTGTGAGGGTGGAATTGGTACGTCGGCATCGCGCCGCTGATGTCGGGAAGCTTCACCGGTTCTTGGAACTTGTGTCCGAAGCCCAAGGGGATGATCGCGTTCTCGCTCCACGTGTAAAGGACATCGAAGTTCTCGATGTCGCGGTAGTCGGCGCCTGCTTGGGCCTGGTCCCCTTTGATGATCGACTTCACCAGTTGCGAGCCGCCCCAAATCTTGCTGTCAGGCGGCGCGTTCCACCCAGCGATGATGTAGAGCAGGATTACCGGAGACAGCATCACCAGGCTGCGCAGCAGAGTGCGCTTGGCCGAGTTCCACGGTTGCATCAGCACGATGGTGAGCAAGCAGGCACCGAGGCTCACGTAGGCGAGACGGCGATCATTCGCGAGCATCCCCCAGGTCACCAGCGGCACCCACTTGAAGAGATCGCGGTAGGTCTGCTTGCTCTTCTTCTCGAACATCCACGCGAATTGCATCGCCAACAGCGGGACGAAGAGCAGCGTGTCTGAGTGCGAAGTTGTGTACTCAACCGGAATGCCGGAGCCGCGGACGAAGTAGAAGAGGAAGAAGAGCCCAACGAGGCTCTTCAC
>JANOHG010000089.1:0-1679 GCA_031406375.1 Archangiaceae bacterium
TCGAGATTTGTCGCCCCGGTGGTGTGCGCGAGGTTGATCGGTGGGCATCCCACCAGCTCGGGGGGATCAATGGGAATCAGTCGGTCGCCCGTCACTCTGAAGCGGGCGTGGGTGACGAACTCCCGGGTGATCGGGTTGAACGCCTGCGGGCTGGCGATCATGATCTCGGCTTCGACGACGCCGTCCGACGTCTCGACCTTCAAGCCAAGCTGCTCGAGAAACGCGCGATCCATCAGCTCTTGAACAGTTCGCGGGCGATGATCGACCGCTGAATCTCACTGGTACCTTCGCCAATCTCGCACAGCTTAGCGTCGCGCAAGTATCGTTCGACTGGAAATTCGCGGGTGTACCCGTAGCCGCCGTGGATCTGCACCGCCTTGTTGCAAGCGCGCGTGGCTGCTTCCGAAGCAAACAGCTTGGCCATCGACGCCTCGCGTATGTACGGGCGGCCAGCATCGGCGATCGCCGCCGCGCGCCAGACGAGCAGCTGCGCGGCGTCGAGCTCGGTCTGCATGTCAGCGAACATCCACCGCAGTGCCTGAAACTCGCCGATGGGTTGGCCAAAAGCGGTGCGCTCTTTGGCATACCGAATCGATTCTTCAATCGCGCCGCGACCCAAACCGACCGAGAGAGCACCGATGGTAATCCGCCCGCCGTCGAGAATCTGCAGCGTGTTGAGGAAGCCGCTGTTCAACTCGCCCAACTGCGCAGACGAGGGAACCTCGACGTTCTCCAGCAGCAGCTCGGCGGTGTCTGACGAACGCATCCCCAGCTTCCCGTGAATCGAGCGCTGGCTAAACCCCTTCATTCCCTTCTCGAGGATGAAGGCGGTAATGCCCTTTTGCTTCTTGCTGCTGTCGGTGACGGCGAGCACGACGAAGACGTCTCCGACGGTTCCCTGAGTGATGAACATCTTGGTGCCGTTGAGCACCCAGTGCTCGCCCTTGCGTACCGCGGTTGTTTTCATTCCGGCGGCGTCTGATCCACTGCCTGCTTCGGTGAGTCCCCACGCGCCGAGCAATTGGGCGGTAGCAAGACCAGGCAAGTACTTCTTCTTCTGTGCATCGTTTCCAAACACGCGAATGTGGCTGGTGCCCAGCCCGTTGTGAGACGCCACCGTCAGCGCGAGCGAGCCGTCGTACCGCGCGATCTCTTCGACCGCGACCGCGACCGCCAACGCGCCCATCGCAGCGCCGCCGTATTCCTCGGAAACGCGAATGCCCATCACACCCATTGCGCCCAGTTCTTTGACGATCGCCATCGGAAACTTTTCGGTGTGGTCCCACTCGCGCGCCTGAGGTTTGACGCGCTTCTCGCAAAAATCGCGGATCGAAGTTCGCAGCGCCTTGATGTCGTCTGGCAGCTCAATTTCCACGGGTCGCTCATACCCGTTGCTTTCGCGGGTTGCTACCACCACCACATCCACGGCGCCTCGAACCCGACCGACAGATCTCCGACATGGCGGTTGATCGCGATGTTGGGCTGGTACCCCAGCGCAAGCGCGAGGCCTCCCCATGCAAGGTGCCCCAACCGCACGCGCAGCTCGATCCGCGGCCCGGGCCCCTCGCGGTTGACGAAACCGGCCAACCCCACCGAGATGTGCGCAAACGAGAGCGCGGGGCTGTTGGGCCAGGCAAGCGAGACAATACGGGTGCGAACCGCGATCCGGCCGATCGCTT
>JANOHG010000116.1:0-1618 GCA_031406375.1 Archangiaceae bacterium
GGTGTGGGCAACCCAATGCTTCACGTCCGACCGATTGAAGCCCTGGGTCTTCAGAAAACCATCGACGTTTTGCCGGATGTGGGCGGTGACGAGCTCCGGAACTTTGGCCGACAACACCACCTTGAAGCCACCGTCGACGAAGTCCCACCCCATCGTGCGCTCGGTGTCAGGATAGAAGACCGAGCGGGTTGCGATCACCTTCGGCCCTTGCGCGATGGGGGTGACGTCGGCGCCCGACATGATGACCGCCGCCGACCCGTCACCGAACAGCCCAGACGAAATGATGTTGGGAATAGAGATGTCTTCGCGTTGCAAAGTCAGCGAGCACAATTCGACCGACAACAGCAGCGCGTGATGGGTAGGAAAGGCGCGAAGGTAGTCGGCGACGCGGGCGATGCCGGCAGCTCCTGCGACACACCCCAGTCCGAAGATTGGCGTGCGCTTGATGTCGTCGCGCAGCTTGAGCCGATTGATCAACCGCGCATCAATCGACGGCGTCGCCAAGCCGGTGACGGTGACGAAGAAGAACGCATCGAGGTCGGCCGGCTGCAGCGCCGCTTTCTTGAGCGCGTCACGCACGGTGCGCTCACCCAACTCGACGGCCACCCTTATCCACGCGTCGTTGCGCGCCGCGAAGGTCTTCAGGCCCAGGTATTCATTCAACGGCAAGGCGAGATGGCGACCTTCGACGCCGACTGCGCGGTGAAGCTGTTCGAGGCGCTCGAGGTTGAAGTGTTCCTTCGCCCAATGCCCACGAAAGGCAGCGATCAGCTGGTCCTGAGAGGCATAGTGTTCTGGGAGCCCTCGGGCGACCGTGCTCAACCGCGGATGCATGCGGTACCGGTAACAGATGCCGGCTGCTTCTGCCTGGGTAAGTTCGCTTGCGACCCCTTGTGAAAACTCGGTTCTCCTTCCCATCTGTCGGCTGCCGGGGCAGCTTCCGCTTCCGCTGCGACTTCGCGCAGCCATGGCAGGGGAGCTCCCAATGACGAACCGCTTCGTTCACATCGAACTCAACACCGATGATGCAGGCAAGGCCACAGGCTTCTACAAGAAGCTCTTCAAGTGGAAGATGATGCCGATGAAGGGCATGCCGTACACCATGATCGACACCGGCTCGAAGGAGAGTGGCGCCGGCCTACAGAAGAAGCCGATGCCTGAGGCACCGACAATGTGGCTTCCCTACGTCGAGGTCGATTCCGTGAAGAAGACCGTTGCCAAGGCCCAGAGCCTCGGCGCCACGGTGCGTCTGGAGTTCATGCCCATTCCTGGCCAGGGCGCGATGGGAATCTTCTCGGACCCATCGGGTGCCACGATCGGCGTGTGGGAACAGGAAAAAAAGCCGACGAAAAAGGCAGCGAAGAAGGCCAGCCGGAAGTGAGTCAGGCTCGTTAAGCACCAACGGCCCAAGCAGCGGTGCGAGACTGGCAACGCTGCGCCTGAATACGCGATGACAGCAATGGCAATTTCAGCACATTGACAAGACGGGCCCTTAGCTCAGCGGTCAGAGCTGTCGGCTCATAACCGATTGGTCCCTGGTTCGAATCCAGGAGGGCCCACTGAGATTCTCGTCGTCGTCCGTGCGCCTGGCGGTGGGGGCGGGCGCCTCGTGCAATCA
>JANOHG010000128.1:0-7743 GCA_031406375.1 Archangiaceae bacterium
TCAGAAACTACAGAGCTTGCAAAATCAATTGAGTAAGTTGAACCAGGCAGTAACTTATCCGCACCATCGGCAGTACTGCGAGACGCGCTGGATCAGCTTGCGGCCGGACTTCAGTTCCTGCACCAGGCGGGCAAGGTGCACTACGACGTCAAACCGTCGAACGTGCTGGTGACGTCGTCCGGGCGGGTAGTCATTCTCGACTTCGGGCTGGTCGCAGATTCAGACGACGACTCGGTTCAACCAGAGCGCAGCGTTCCGGGGACCCCTGGGTACATGGCGCCCGAGCGCGTACTGAAAGGCGTTGCTGGGCCTCCCGCAGATTTGTATGCCGTTGGAGCCGTGTTGTTTCGTGCGCTCACCGGCACGTTGCCACCCCTTGACGCGTCGATTCGAAGCGCTTTGTTGGGCGCGTCGATCGCACCGACCCGCCCAAGCGCCTTCGCCGCTGTGCCGCGTGTGCTCGACGACTTGTGTATCGAACTGCTGGCGTCAGACCCTTCAGCCCGACCGTCGGCTCGAGAGGTGCGCACGCGCCTTGGCACTGAGCAACCGGTGGCGGCGCCCAGCGCGCAGTTCGTCGGCCGCGACGACGAGCTCGCGCAAATCTTCTCGGCCCAACATGACAGCGCGCACCATTCGATCGTGGTGGCGTTCGACGGAGCATCGGGAATCGGCAAAACCGCGCTGCTCGCTGAAGTGATCAGCCGATTGCGCGCGCGGGAAGATCATGTGCTGGTGCTGACCGGACGCTGCTACGAGCATGAAGGCATCCCCTACAAGGCAATCGACGCAGTGATGGATGCGCTCGGCGATGCGCTGGCGCACGCTCCACCCGAGGTGCTTCGGGCGCTGCCTGTCGACGCTCGGTTGTTTGGCGTGTTGTTCCCTGCACTGTGTCGCGTGCCGGTGTTCGCACGAGAGCCCAGCAGGCTTGAAGAACGAGGCGCGGTGGATCAACAGTACGAGCTGCGACGGGGCGCCGAACGCGTCGGTCGACAACTGCTCAAGGCGCTCGCGGCGTGGCGTCCGCTCGTGATTGCGATCGACGACTTCCAATGGGCCGACCCAGACAGCCTCACCTTTCTCACCGCGTTGACCCATGCGCCCGATTCACCACCCCTGCTGTTGCTGATTTCGAGCCGAACCCCCGTCGTGGCATTGGGCAAAGACGTCAGGCGGCTGTCGATCGCTGCGCTGAAACCTGTCGACGCTCGCGCTCTCGCGGCGAGCTTGTTGGGAACCGACAGCACAAGCGCTGATCGCATCGTTGCTGAAGCGGGAGGCAATCCGTTCTTCGTCAGCGAGCTCGCGCTGCGGGGCGCTGGAAATCAGGCCCGGCTCGAGGACGTGCTGTGGGCTCGAATCAGCGCTTGTCGCGAAGAGTCGCGCGTGGTGCTCGAGCTCATCGCGGTGGCAGCGGCGCCGATGGCGCAGAACATCATCGCCGAAGCGGCGGGGCTTGACGCGTCAACCTTCACCCGCGTCGCACACCACTTGCGTTCCAAACGCCTGGTGCGAACGACGGGCCTGCTGCCTCACCACATGGTCGAGGCTCATCACGACCGGATCCGCGAGACCATCGTCGCCAAGCTCTCTGGATCCGAGAAGAGCGCGCGACACCTTCGCCTCGCCACCGTCATCGAACGGCTGCGCCCTGACGATTTTGCGTCGTTGGTGACTCACTTCGAGTGGGGTGGCGACGGCGCCCGAGCGGCGACGTATGCGATTGTCGCCGGAGACCAGGCGGCGCGAGCGCTGGCCTTCGAACGCGCAGCAGCGTTCTACCGCCACGCGCTTTCTCGCCTTTCTCGCGAAGTCTGCGAGCAACGCCAGTTGAGAGAGAAGCTCGCCGACGCGCTCGCCAACGCCGGCCTCGGCGCCGAGGCTGCGCTCGAGTACCAGGCAGCCGCAGCGACTTCCGCGCCCGCTCACGCGCTAGAGCTGCAACGCCGCGCGGCTGAGAACCTGCTGCGCTCGGGGCGGCTCGACGAAGGGCTCTTGGCTTTGCGGCGGCTCCTCGCACAGCTGAACCTGCGGATGCCTCGAACCCCAGCGCAGGCGTTTGTTTCGCTGCTGTTTCACCGAGCCCGGGTCACCCTGCGCGGGCTGCGCTTCGTCGAGAGCCCAACGCACCAACTTGCCGCAGCAGATCTGTTTCGCGCCGACACGCTGTGGGCAGCCGCGGCGCGCTTGGGTGCGATTGACACCATTCGCGCCGCCGACTTCCAGGCGCGCCACCTGCTGTTGTGCCTCAAGCTCGGTGAGCCTTTCCGAGTCGCGCGTGCGCTGCTGGCGGAAGCGAGCTTCGTTTCGGTCGGCGGGCCGACCAGTCAGAAGAGCTTGCAGAACATCCTCCACACCGCGCGCCCACTCGTCGACAGGCTTCAGCACCCGTACGCCACTGCGATGCTGCAGTTCACCGAAGGGTTTTCCGACTACCAGTTCGGGTCATACGCGCGGGCGTTTGTCGGACTTCAGCGCGCGGCCGAGCTGTTTCGAACTACCTGCACTGGGGCAAGCCACGACGTCGCCGTCTGCGATCGATTTGCGCTCGACTGCCTGTTCAATCTTGGAGAGCTGGCCGAGGTGTGCCGACGCGTCCCAGCGCTGCTCGATGCCGCAGAGCAACGCGGCGACCAATACATGACGGCAGAGCTGCGCACCGGCCTGCCCAACATCATCTGGTTGTGCAGCGATCAACCCGAGCAGGCGCAGCAGGCGAACGAGCTCGGTATTGCACTGTGGTCGCGCCAAAGCTTCTACCTTCAGCACTACTACCATTCGCTCGCAGCGACCCACATCGCGCTCTACACGAACGATGGTGAGCGCGCGTTTGCAACGATTGAAGAAGGCTGGCGCAGCTTGAAAGCGAGTCTGCTCGACAAGGTGCAGGCGGTGCGCACCGAGGCGCTTTCGCTGCGAGCTCGCGCCGCGATCGCCCAGGGCGGCCCCCGCGCGCGGGTCATCGCAACCCAGGCGATCGCGCGGCTGAGCCGCGAGGCAGTCCCTTCGGCGCCGGGTTTGGCGGCGGCAGCACGCGCGGGCCTGGCTGCGCAGAAGTGCGACTGGACTGCCGCGCTCGAGCTGTTGCGCACCGCCGAGCATGCGCTGACGACCGCGGGGGTTGGCCTGGTCGCTGCTGCATGCCGCTTCCAGCTGGGGCGAATGGGTACGGGGCCAGAGGCTCCGGCAATTCAGGCAGAGGCCGAAGCCTGGATGCGCGCGCGTGGCATCGCCCGACCCGACCGCTTCGCCCAAGTCTTCGTTCCGGGGTTCCCAAACACCCGCTAAGGCCGCACGCGCCCCACCTTTCGTTGCCCTCGGATCGCCGAACGCGCCGCGGCGAACACCGCGGCCACCCGCCACCAAGGAACTCCGCTTCCGCTGCTTTGACAGCCGCAGGTTGAACTTGATCACCGCCCCATCGATGTCCCCGTCCAGCCGGCTCTGCAGCGGGGCTACGGTGGGGAAGTTGGGCGAGTTGGAAGACGACACCATGTACAGGCTGCCATTGAAGTCGAGCGCGCTCGAAGGTCAACGGCAGCCGGTACTCGTGCGGGTCGACGGCTCGCGGCCAGAGCCACCCCACGCCTGCCGCCAGACCGGCGCAGAGTGCGACAATGACCCACCATCGAACCGACACCGCCGCTCTTAAGCGCAATTGCTTGGCCAAGAGTTCGATGCAGCGGGTTACCGCGAGGGTTTGCGAGGGCGCGCGATTCGGAGGATGGCGAGCTTGGTCACCAGCGTCGCGCGTGAGATTCCCAGCGCCTTCGCCGCGCGGGTTTGGTTGCCCGCGCAAGCGGTGAGCGCGTCGACGATTCGTTTTCTTTCCGCGATCGATTTTTCGTCGTCGGGTGCGTTGTCTTGAAGTGAAGGAGGAGGCGAGGGCGCAACAATCGTCGGCAGCGACCGCACGTTCTCGGGAAGATGCAGCAGCCCCAACTCATCGTCAGAAGCGATGGCGAGCGCCGAGTTCAGCGCCTGCTCGAGCTCTCGGACGTTGTATGGCCAGTCGTAGGTAAAGAGCGCACGCCCCGCGGCGCGCGCAAAAGTGATCCGGTCTGCGCGTTCTCCAGCCAGGCGCACCAGCAACTCGGCGATCAGCAGCCCAACGTCCTCGATGCGATCACGTAAGCGGGGAACGCGGGTGATGTGGCCGGCGATTCGCGAGTGCAGATCTGCGCGGAACCGACCGTCTGCGACGCGGGCGGTGAGGTCTTCGTGGGTGGCGGCGACGATGCGCAGATCGATCGGCACCGACTGGGTGGCTCCGACTGGCAACACCGCGCGTTCCTGGAGAACGCGAAGCAACGCCACCTGAGAAGACTCAGGGAGCTCGGCGATCTCGTCGAGGAACAGTGTTCCCCCATCGGCCGACCGTACGAGACCGAGGCGGTCTTCGGTGGCTCCAGAGAATGCGCCTTTGCGTGCACCGAAGAGCTCGCTCTCGACCAGCGTTCTGACGATGGCGCCGCAATTGACGGGCACGAACGGGCCGCTTCGACCTGAAGCGGTGTGGACGGCGCGCGCGAGCACTTCTTTGCCTGACCCCGTTTCCCCCAACAGCAGAATCGGCGCCGTGCTTCGGGCGACGCGCAACAGGGTCGCCAGCGCGGCAGACCAGGGGGGATGTAAGGTCGAGGGAAGCGTTGTGTGCCTCGAGAGCGCTGCCACGTCATCGCGCGCCACGCCGGCATGGGTCAGAAATCGGAACACGGAAATGGTGTTCCCAATCTGAAGGATGTCTCCATCGCGGAGCACGGTGGGTTTTGCGACCCTCGTACCGTTTAGGAAAGTACCGTTCTTCGAACCGTGGTCCTCGAGAACCCGGATGTTCGGCGCGTCGGACTTTGCGACCAGTCGCGCATGCGCTGAAGAAATCAAACCATCGGGCAGCTCGATGTTCAGCACTCCCTCTTTCGAACGCCGCCAGTTGCGGCGAGCGCCGCGGCCGACAATTACGTCCGGCACGTCTAAGTGCAGGCGCACCGGAGGCACAAGCGGCCGCGCGCAGTCGAAAGCAAGCACGAGGTATTGGGCGTCGACCAGCGCCGTGCCGATCGGCTCTTCGTCGCCTGCCGTGTGGGTGACCGTCGATGCCATGCCAACCACAAATTGTAGACTGATTCGCGATCAGCATCATCGGACTTGATGCCACCCACCGCGCATGGTCGTCACTCGTCAGAATTGCACGCCGCGCTTCAGGCGACTCCGGTGACGGAAATCATCGGCGTCTTCTCGGCGAAGGCAGGTACCGCGAGCTGATCAAGCATCCAGCTGGCGACGTCTGCGCGACTAATCGTCGCTCGACCGGCGTACCCCTGAGTCACCTTCACCTGTCGGGTGAGCGCACCGTCGGTGAGACTGGATGGCCGGCAGATGCAGACGTCGAGACCCGATGAAAGCATTGCCGCTTCCATCTTCGCCAGCTCGGCATACACGGCCTTCATCGCGGTGAGTGCGATCAGCGCGCGGAAAAAACTGGGCATCTTCGGCAGTGAGTCGCCCACACCTCCCGCGCTGATCGCCAGCAGACGCCGTACGCCTTCCGCCTTCATCGCGGCCACCAACGCGGAAGTCGACGCCACGAGAAAATCGGGGCGTTCGGGCTTGTGCCATGGGGCTAAACCTTTGATGCGAAGGCCCAGCGCCGACAAGACCACCTCGGTGCCGTGTACCGCTTCGCGAAGAAAGGATTCCTGGGTGAGATCGCCACGCAGCACGCGCACCCCTGAAGGCGGTTGCCAGGTGGCGCTGCGTACGACCGCGGTCACCTGGTGGCCACGCTGCTGGCCGAGGGAAACGAGTTGGGAGCCGCAACCACCCGAGGCGCCGAGGACGACGATTTTCATTTCGGGGTAATGCCCCTGGGCCGCCCACGAGGCAACCGAATCCTGTCGCTCATCCACAGTTTGGTAAGGTGCCGCCGTGGCGAAACTGCTGCTCATCTCAATTCTCTTCATGATGATCTGGATCCCCGTCCGGTTTTCGCGCGCGCGAAACCCTGGGGTGGGTCTTCGCCGCACGCTGACGGGATTCTTCGTCTACAACTTCATTTATTGGTTCGCGGTGGTGATCGTCTACTTCACGCTGATTGTTGGCCGCAGCCCTGTCGAACTTCTCTCGAAAACGGTTCACGACTGAGATGACGAAAGTTCCCCCGCTTCCTTCCGACCAACCTCAACCCGCGGACACGCATCTGGGAATTCCCCCGTTCGCGTCGGTCAAGCGGTAGCCAGCTCCACCGTGTTCTTCCTCGACACCCTTCTGCTGCTTGCCGGGCTCGTGCTGCTCATTCCCGTCGGGTACCTAGGATTGTTGACCGCACTGTCGGCGCGAATGAAAGCGCCAGCGTACGGGCCGCCGCGGCTGCGCTTCGATTTCGTAGTGCCCTCGCACAACGAAGAGCTTGGGATTGCGCGCACCGTCACCAACCTGCTCGCGATCGACTGGCCCAAAGACAAGTTTCGTGTGCTGGTCGTGGCCGACAATTGCAAAGACGCCACCGCGCAGAAAGCGCGCGACGCCGGAGCAACCGTGCTCGAGCGCACCGACACCGAAAAGCGCGGCAAAGGCTACGCGCTGCACCACGCCTTCTCGCGCAGCCTCGAAGACAAGCAAGCCGACGCGGTGGTGGTGGTCGACGCCGACACCCTCGTCTCGAAGAATCTGCTCCACGCTTTCGCTGCCCGCCTCGAAGCCGGGGCGTTCGCAGCTCAGGCCCACTACGGCGTGCTCGAAGAGAAGAGCAGCTGGCGCACCCGACTGATGCGAATCGCCTTCGCTGTCTTTCACGGCGTCCGAAGCCTCGCGCGTGAAAGGCTCGGGGTCTCGTGCGGCTTGCGTGGCAACGGCATGTGCTTCTCGCACCAGCTCATCCGTGAAGTGCCTCACGACGCGTTCTCGGTGGTGGAAGACGTCGAATACGGCATCCGGATCGCCCGCCACGGCCACCGCGTTTGGTACGCCCACGAGGCGCAGGTGCTCGGCGAGATGGTCGCCAGTGAGAAAGCCAGCCGGTCGCAACGACGAAGATGGGAAGGCGGTCGCGTTCAGCTGATGAAGCAGTACGGTCTTCCTTTGCTGCGCGACGGTGTGAAGCAGCGCAGCCTGTTGCTGACAGACATGGCAGCCGATGTGTTGGTGCCGCCCCTGACGTGGCTTGTGGCGCCGGCTTTTCTCGGGCTCGGGCTCGCGCTCGTCGGCTCGCTGCTCTTCGAGTACCCGTGGGCATCGATTTATCCGTTCGCCTTTGCCTGCTGCGTCCTGGGTTCGTACGTGCTGCGCGGGTGGATGCTGTCGGAAGTCGGGGCCCGCGGACTGCTGGATTTGGCGTACGCACCAATCTACGTGCTGTGGAAAATACGGCTGATGTTCTCTCGCCCCGAAGAGAAGAAGGGCGAGTGGGTGCGCACCACCCGCGAGGGTGAGTCGAATCCACCGGGGGATAAGCCGTGACGCGTGGCCCCGACTGAACTGAACCGACCAGCGTGTGCCAGCTGTGCGGGTTGAGCGCGACCTCTTGCGTTGCGCTTGACCCGTACTTCGCGCGAGCGAAGCCAGCGAGAAGACGAGCAGAAGCCGATGGTCCGGCTGTTGCTCTACCTGACTCCAAGTCGCCTTCCTCACTCGGAGAAAAAACATGAACGCCAAATACCTGCTGATTGCCACCATCGCCTTCGTCGCCTGCGGTCCTTCCTACGATGTGGATGCTCCTGACGCGCTGAAGCGCCAGCCCGC
>JANOHG010000170.1:0-2099 GCA_031406375.1 Archangiaceae bacterium
CGTGTGGCGGGAGATCCATCAAACCTCGTGACACCGAGACACCGGAATTTCCCGGCGCTCGGATCACGAGGAGTAGTTCATGGCCGAACTGAAAGAGATGATGGCGCGGGACCTGGCGCCGCGCAACGCAAACGAAGCCAAAAACCAAGAACAGGATACTTGGGATACGGAGCAGCACCGCCACATCACGGCGCTCGTTCGATTCCGTCGGGATTTGAAGCTGCACTTGGGGTAACCAATACCGGAGGGGAGATCGACTGTCGATCACGCTACGCGGTCTTGTCATTTGAACTTGAGCGATCGATCAGTCAGCTCGATCGCGCTCGACCCGAGCCTGTTGTCCAGATCATCGAGGGAGAAGACGGCAGGGCGGACGAGCTGCGCCAGATGCAGCAGAGCACGCGCAACCCGAAGCTGACCTTCATCGTCGTCGGCGGCGCGAGCCACTTCGACGTGCTTGCGCCGGTCAACGCGCTCGCCGCCAGCCAGCTTGCGAAAGGGGAGCTCGCGCTGACGGCGGCGGACGCACAACGGGCCTGCGACCCTCCGGCGCTGGTGGTGAATGACCCCGCAGGCTGGTCGGTCACCCTGCCCCCGGGCTTCCGAAAGATGGAATCCAAAGAAGGCCACTCGCTCTTCCGCAGCAAGAATGCAGTCGTGATGCTGCAGCGACTGCCGGGCAGCATCGATCGCGACTGCGGCGAGGCGAGTGCCCTCAAACACGACTTCACGGTGTTCAAAGTTAAGTGGGGTGCGCTCGACATCTGTGGAATGCGGATGACCACGCGCAAAGACTCGACCGAGCTCGTCGTGCTGGTGCTGCAGTTCCCAGTCGCGCCGCGCGCGGTGAATCTTCAGCGGTTGGGGCCCGTGACGGAAGAGAGCGAGCTGCGGGCGCTGGCGAAACAAATCGCCGCGACGATGAAAGCGCCGACGACCTGGAAGTGACCGTGCACACCGCGCTCACTGATGCTCGAGGCCGACGCGTTCGCCTGCGATGGAAAGCGGCTCGTCAACCGGTCGATCTCCGTCAAGCCGTTCAGCGTCCGCTGCAATGCGATGGCCGTTGAGCACAGATCCTCTCCTTTCCGGTTTCGGCAGATCTCCCGTCTTCGCGTTCACCGGCTTTGGAGTTGGTGCGCATGCCCAGTACCGATGCCTGCCGGAAAGCGGCAAGATCACCAAGGTCGGCCTCGTGGCGCACAAACCCACCAATATGAGCTTTGAAGATGCCGCCGCTGTGCCCGTTGGCGGGCTGACAGCACATCACCGACGACCTGCTCAAGGCAGACGACAACATCTGCCGCTTCGCTCTCGAGCTCGGTTGCGACCTCTGGGCCGTCCCGCGGGTGCTCTACTGCAGCCAAGCTGCCGTGCGGCACTATCCCAAACAATCACGACTGCTGCATTTTCGTGGGCGACGATTGGAACTGCGGCTGATCCAGGAATGCGCCCGATCGCGAATCGGCTTCGCCGCGCTGTCGAATTCCTGTTGAATCAACGCATGCGCATGACACCTGTCCGTTCGCTCAACGAAGCAGATCTTGACGCCGTCTCAATGATTCATCAACAGGGCAATGAAGACGTGGCTGAACAGGAGCGGCTCTTGCCGGCGGTCGTGAGCGCGGCCGGGCGACAAATGTTCTGCGACGAAATCCGCCTTGAGTTGGAGAGCGACGACCATCACCACTTGGTACTTGGCGCTCCGGGCGCACCTGTTGGATGGGGACACGCTTACGTCGTCGTCGAGCCAGACGACGCGCGCGTTGGTTACATCTCGGCAGTCTATGTCGCGCGTATGTCGCGGCGGCAAGGGGCAGGTGCCGCATTGCTCGACGCATTGGTTCAGTGGCTTCGAACGCAGGATGTGGCTCGCATCCAATTGATGACCCCGGCCAGATCCAGCGCTCGCGAGTTGTGGATCAAGCGAGGGTTTCGTCCGTTGCTGGAGACGCTCGTCTTTGAGCCACCCACCGCCTGACGAACTCCGATGGCGACGATCCTTCCCTGCTACGAAGAGCCCCAACCAATCGCCGAGGCAGAGGATCTCAGTGACTCTTGAGAGCTTTCTGAACGTCGCGCAGGCGATCGAGAATTTC
>JANOHG010000209.1:0-4804 GCA_031406375.1 Archangiaceae bacterium
GATCGCGATTCTGATTTCGGTGGTGTTGATGCTGGTCGGCATTCGCGTTCTGGGCGAAACGAACTGGGCGCCGATCTCAGCGATGGCGAACATGGTCCAGGCGCTCTTCGCTGGAATCTCTCCGGGCAGCATGACCGTCAACATGGTGGCGTCGGGCATGTCGGGCACGGTCGCCGGCGCTGGCGAGCACCTGATGCAGGACTACAAAGCCGGAAAGATTATCGGCAGCAACAACCGGTCGCTCACCTATATGCAATTGATTGCCACCCCCGTCGGAGCGGGCGCAATCGCCATCGTCTACCCACTGCTGCGCGGCATGTATGGCATGGGCTCCGAACGCTACGGCATCGCGAATGCCTCGCACGCAGGCGCAGGGCTCGCGAGCCCAATCAGTGTGAAGTGGGCAGGCTTTGCGGAGTTGCTGATGGGCGGCCTCAACTCGCTGCCGCGCTACTCGGGCACCGCGCTGGTGATCGCAGCCGTCATCGCCGTCTTGATCACAATCGGAGAAACGACCCGCTTCAAGGATTACCTTCCTTCACCGACTGGAATGGCGCTGGGTATGTTGATCCCTTCGATGTACGTGCTTCCAATGCTGGTGGGCGCATACATCCAGTTGGTGTGGAGCAAGACGGCTCAAAAGCACGAGCAAGCCTTCAACGTTCCGCTCGCTTCGGGCTTCATCGTCGGAGAAGCGATGGTGGTGTTGATGGTAGCGCTTTTTGCGATGCTGGGCTTGTTGGGAGCGAAGGACTGACGGACTGTGGCGACCGTCTTCCAACCCGAGCTTCTTTACTCTGGCCAACGTCTGCAGGCGAACGGCCAGCTCGCGGTCGGCGATGATGGATGCGTGCTCGCAGAAATTCCGGCGGGCGCAAGGGTCGTCAAGCTTCCGGGGAAGTTGATGTTGCCCGGACTCGTCAACGCCCACAGCCACGCGTTTCAGCGGCTGCTGCGTGGGCGCACCGAGTACGTCGCGAAGGGCCGCGAGTCAGACGACTTTTGGAGCTGGCGCGAGCTGATGTACCGCACCGCCAACGCGCTCGACCCACAGGAAATCTTCGTCGCGTCGCGGCAGGCCTTCCTCGAGATGGCGCTGGCGGGCATCACCACCGTGGGCGAGTTCCATTACCTGCACCATCAGCCGGACGGTTCGCCGTACGCCGACGTCCACGAAGTGGCGAAGCAGGTGGTGCGGGCGGCCCGGGAAGTCGGACTTCGAATCGCGTTGTTGCGGGTGGGCTACGCGCGCTCAGGCTTTCAACAACCTCCCAATCCACTGCAGCGGCGGTTTTGCGATCCCGATGCGGATGCTTTCGTGCAGCGCACCCTCGAGTTGCGCAGCGCACTGAAAGGCGACGAGGCGGTGACGGTCGGCTTCGCGCCTCACTCGGTGCGGGCAGTGTCTCGCAGCTGGCTCGAGGCGGTGGCGAAGCATCCTGCCGAAGTGACGCACCTACACGTCGCCGAGCAACCCGCTGAAATCATCGCCTGTCTCGCCGAACACCGGCGCCGCCCCATCGAGCTGCTCGAGGACGTCGGGCTGCTTCACCCGCGGATGACGGCAGTTCACGCCATTCACCTCGAGCCTGAGGAAATCGAGGCGCTGGGCCGCGCGAAGGCGACTGTCTGCGCCTGCCCCTCGACCGAGCGCAACCTCGCTGACGGAGTCGTACCCGCCGATGCGCTGCTGCGCGCGGGAGTCACCCTTGCGCTTGGCACCGACAGTCAGGCGAACATTCACCTGCTCGACGACGCGCGACAGCTCGAAAGCCACCTGCGGTTGGTTCGGGGAAGGCGTGCGGTGTTGGATCCCGGTGGCGGGTCACAGTCAGGGCTTGGCGAACGCTTGCTGCAGTGCACCCAACTGGGCGGCGCGCGAAGCCTTGGGCTCGACGTTGGCGCGCTTACCCCCGGCCAACCGGCAGACTTCTTCACCGTCAACCTCGCACATCCATCGCTCGTCGGTTCTCCGAGGGAAGCGCTGCTGTCGACGGTCGTCTTCGCAGCGGCGTCATCGGCCGTCAGCGAAGTAGCGGTGGGTGGAAGGCTGGTTGTCGAATCCGGTCGACATCCCCTCACGCAGGCAATCGGCCGCGACTTCGCCGCGCTCATTCCATGAACCCACTGCAAAGCCTGCTGACCCAGTTGGTTGCGATCGACTCGACCTCGTACCGGCCCAACGGCCCAATGCTCGATGTGCTCGAGCCTCGACTGAGCGCCGCAGGGTTTCGGTGTGAGCGTCACGGGTATCTCGACGAAGCGGGAATCGAGAAAGCCAATCTGCTTGCGACCTACGGTGAAGGAATCCCCGAGCTCGCGCTGGTGGGCCACACCGACTGCGTTCCCTTCGATGCCGCGTGGGCCGATGCGCTGAAGCTCACGCTGCGCGATGGAAAGCTCTATGGCCGTGGCGCTTGTGACACCAAGGCGTTCGTCGCGTGCGCAGTGCTCGCTGCCGAGGCGACCAGAACGCGACTCAAGAAGCCGTTGCTGCTTTGTTTCACCGCGGATGAGGAAGTTGGCTGCTTCGGCGCCAAACAACTGGTGAGCGCGAAGATTGGCAAGAGCAAGCGCGCGATTGTCGGAGAGCCCACGTCATTGACTCCGATTCGGGCGAACAAGGGCTATTGCTTGGCCGAGGTCGAGGTGGGCGGCAAGGAAGGCCACAGCGCATACCCAGAGACGGGTGCATCGGCGATTTTCCGCGCCGCTCGATTCTTGACCCGTCTGGAAAGTTACAGCCGCGCCTTGCTGCGCACCGAAGTCGACCTCGAGTTTTCTCCGCCGAGCACCACAATCAACGTCGGCGTCATCTCGGGCGGGAAGGCGAAGAACATCATTCCGGGCAGCTGCAAGTTCACCTTCGAGTGGCGGCCGATTCCGAATCAGCCGGTTGAACAGGTGCTGCGCGCCGCTGAGCAGATTCGCGATGCATGCCGCGCCGAAGAACCAGGCTTCTCGTTGGACATCAAGCCGCTGCGAATGGATCGCGGGTTCGCCACTTCCGCCGAACATGACCTGGTGCAGTTTCTGGTCGAGGCAACTGGGAAGCAGCCGCAGACCGTCGCGTTTGGCACCGAGGGCCCACAGATGGTCGAGCTTGGGAGCGCACCCGTCGTCTTCGGCCCTGGCGACATCCAGCATGCCCACCAGACCGGGGAGTTCGTCCCCGTCGACGAGCTGCAGCGTTGTGCCGAAGTGCTTCAGAAGGCGATTTTGCATTTCTGCGGCTAAGCCCGGTTAAGCCAGGTAAACGCCCAGGGTTTGGGTAAGGTCCGCGCGTGATGCGAAGCCTTTTCTCGTTGAGCTTCGTGCTTCTGTTGACCGCGTGCCCTGGCCCTTCTTTGCAGGACGCTGGCCCGATTGTCGACGCGGGGGGGCCTTCGTGCACCACCAGCAAAGACTGCAAGGTGCTCTCGTACGACGGCGTCTGTCGATCGGGAAAATGCATCGGGGGCGCTCTGTGTGCTGACGGCGTCGAATGCGGGCTTGGCGAAGATTGTGTCGCAGGCAGCTGTAAGTTCATCGGTTGCGCAAGCAACGCCGATTGCGCGACGGGTACCTGCCGAGCCGACGTCCTCGCTTGCGCGGAATGCGGTGCAAACTCTGACTGTCCATCGAGCCGCCCGGTATGCGACGCCAGCAACAAGTGCGTGTTGTGCAGCACCGATGCGCAATGCAGCCCGCCCGGCCCGGGCCACTGCGACGCGTCCATTGGCGCCTGCGTGCACTGTCTGCAGGACAAGCACTGCCCCAACGGGTTGGCCTGTGGTGCCGGGCGTGTTTGCACGGGAGCCAAGCTCAATGCACAGTGTCCGATGGGCGTGACGTGTGACGTGGGGTTGATCTGCGTCACGCTCGGCGGAGTGAATACCTGCTTGAACAGCTGCAGCCTCACCAGCCCCAGCTGCATGTCGAACGAGATTTGCTACAAGCTCACCTTTTCGAGTGGCAGCGGGCTGGTCTTCGATCAAGGCGGCCCCTTGGGGGTCTGTTACTTGCCGCAAGCAAATGCGCGCGGCTATCGCGACGCATGCACCCGCCAGGCAAGCAGTGCTTCAGCCAGCAACTGCCAGCCCAACCTGGCGTGCATTCCCGATTCGAAGAACATCTCGCTGTGCCGTACCTTCTGTGACCTGAACCTCTCAAACGCGTGCCCCGCGGGTGAGAAGTGTCATCCTTTCAAGGGCGACTACAACGGCAGGCTCTATGGAATCTGCTACCCGAGCAACGGCTGGGGCGACGCGTGCACCCGTGACAGCGCGTGCAACCCCAACCAGTCGTGCATGCCGTATGAAGACCCTTCTGAACCGGACGAACTCAGCGCGGTCTGCCAGTACGCGATTGGCACTTCGCCGGGACTTTCCCCCTGCAAGCCCACGGCTTTCGCTGACGGCGGCATGCTGACCGCCAACGAGGTGTGTCGCAGCGGCTCGTGTCAGGCCGACCCGTTGCTTTCGAGCGCGAAGTTCTTCTGCTACTCGTCGTGCAAGAACGATGAAGACTGCAGCGTGAGCGGCCGCACCGGCAGCTGCGACGGTGACTTTGCGTTTCCGGCTACCGGCGTGCTCGGCAAGGTCAAGGGGTGCCGTCCGCGATGCAGCTCAGCCGCGGGGTGTGCGGAGTACGGCCCCGGCATCACCTGTCGCAGTCGGTACACGGATGGATACAACCCATCGTTTGTTACCAGCTGTGCGCCGGCTTCGGGAGCTGCTTTGGCGGGTGCAGGGTGCAATCAGAACACCGAGTGCCGGTCGGGCTTCTGTCTGATTGAAGATGGCCGGGGAAGCCGACGACAAGG
>JANOHG010000210.1:0-5626 GCA_031406375.1 Archangiaceae bacterium
CGTCGCGGTGGTCCTCTTTCGCACCAAGAATGTCATTCAAAACCGCCAGCAGCTCTTTCATTTTCGCCATGTCGCTGGTCATCGGAACCAAGGCGGCCGCTTCGAGCACTTTCAAATCGATTCTGGCGTCGAGATCCGTTCGCACATTGTCGCGTCTTTCGGTCTGCAGCGTGTCGCTGGTCACGTTCAAAAGCTCTTTTTGCGCTTCGGAGAGCTGGCCGAGCTTCACGAGCTCACTGGCTTTGAGCAGGTGCTGCTCGTTCGGAATTTCCTGTTCGGTCTTCGCGATGTACAGCTGCACCGTGCCGCCGCCAAAGCTCGGGTCGGTGGCCTGCACTTGCTCGAGCAGCGCCTTGGCTTCGACCCACTTGCCCACGCGGATGAGGTTGCGCGCTTCCTGATTCATCGTGCGCAGTTGGTCGGTGGCGCGGGCGGCCAGCGCAGCGGTGGCGACCTCTGCGTCCCTTCGCTTGCCCTCGATGATCTTGTATCCAATGAACCCGGCGGCAAGAACGACGACCATCGCACCGACGCGAGTCATCAACTTTCGCTTTTTGGCTTTCGCCTGAGGATCCTCCTTATTTCGAAGGCGCGAGCTGCGAACGACTGGGCGACGCGCACCGACTGCCTCGGAACCGCCGCGACGCTCTCCCTCGTCGACGTACTCCAGCTCGCTGTCGCCCATCGCGATCCGATCACCGTGATTGAGAACGATTTCCTCGGCGATCGAGCTGTTGTTCACCATCGTGCCGTTGCCGCTTCCCATGTCGCTTGCGGCCCAGCCTTCTGCCGTCCGGCGCAGCAGCACGTGCTTACGAGAGACCGACGAATCAGGAATCGCAATCGCATTCTCGGCCGATCGGCCGATCACCACTTCATCGCCTTCAAGCGCGAACTCCTTGCCGGCGCTGGGCCCGGAAGTACACACGAGCTTCTCGCCAGTGGGCGGGGCGCTGACGCGAACGACCTGGCCGGTTGGCCTTCGGGCGCGATTGGGGGATCCCGTCGTCGGGGTAGCGGCACCGGTCGGCCGTCGGCGGGTGGGAGGAAGAGGGGGCATGTCTACAGACCTTGTTTATCGTCCAACCGGCTGATTGTGCCAGCGTGGTCATCGGCGGCCAAGGGCACGGCCTTTACTTGCCCCGAATACTTTGAAGCACTCTTTCGGCTTTTTCCCGCTGGGAATCTCCGGAAGGCAGCATTCCAACGACTTCGTTGCAAAGCGGAACCGCTTGGTCCGGTTCGGTCTGGCGCAGCTGATAACACCTCAGAAAAAGGTCCCTTGCGCGTTCCTTTCCCTGCGCGATGATCGCTTGCGCTCCGTTGTGCGAGGAGTCTGCGTCGGCGGCCTTGAACGCGTTCGTCATTGCCGCAGGCCAATCGCCGACGGTCTTCGCGTCCGAGGCTTTCTTGTAGAAAACGGCCGAAGCCCGGACTGCGATCGGCTTGCTCTGCGACGAAGACTTGCCACCTGCAATTTGACGATCCAACCGCAGCGCGGCGTCGAGCTCGGCACCCGACAAGGCTTCGAGGCGCTTGAGCAGCCCATTGAGCTCGCTCATTTTTCCTTCGAGCATCCGGCATGAGTTCGCCTCGTTGGCGCAGGCGGCGGCGGCGGCAAGGGCGCCACCCGCATCGCCGCTTGCGTAGATCGACTGAACCTTCAAGCCCGGGTCATCTTTGGGCAGCTCGATCTTCTCAACGACGCGAATTCGAAGCGCGCGATCCGCGATCGCCTTGAACTCGAGGGCGTCGCGATCATCAGGTCGGGCGACAAGCAGGTCTTCAGCCAGGTTCTTGAGCTTCTTCATTTTCGCCTCGCCCCCCGACTGGACGAGCCCCTGGGCCTCGAGGATCCGCGCCTTGAAGACCTCTGTCTGACGTGTCTGCAGTTGGTCGCGACGCTCAAGCTGTTGGGTGTCTGTAGACACGGACAGCAGCGAGCGGTGGGCCTTGCCGACCTCATTGCGGTCGAGCGCGGCCGTCGCCTCATCGAAGTGCTTCTGATTGGGGATCTCTTTTTGCGCCGCAGCCAGGTACGTCTGTACCGCGCCGTCGCTGAAGTCTGGGCGCAGCGCAATCACTTCGCTGAACTTTGCGCCGGCCTCGACCCACTTGCCCTGACGAACGAAGTTCTTTCCTTCCTGGAAGGCGACCTTAAGCTCCTCGGTCTGGGCGATTGAAGGGTCGACCGCGATTGGCTGGTGAGGCTTCGGTTTCATCTTCCAATAGCCGGCGCCCGCCACTGCGACCAACAGCAGCAGGACGACCACCAACGGCGCCTTGCTCTTCTTCTTTTCGGGCTCCTTCGCTTTGCGCGCGACGCGACGCCGAGACGCCGCGGTCGCTTCCGGCACTGCTGGAGCTTCGGGCACGGTGTCCGAACGCGCCGGCGGGCGAGCCGCAGAACGACGCACAGGGGGGCGGTTAGGAGGAGCCATGGGCGCTACAGCTGATACTCGTCGAGCTTCTCGTTTGCCAGCACGTGGCACCGATGTTCATCCGATGGGAAATAGAGCCCCACCTCGAGCAGGATTTCTTTCGCGCGCTCGGGGTCCTTCGACTCGATCTGCCTTTTCGCATCGAGCATCAGGGCTCCGCACTGCCGATCGAGCTCCTGGCCAAGCTCGTTTGCCTTGCGCTGGCTCTGTTCGAACAGGGTCGTGCGGCGGTCTTCAGCCACACCCAACAACACCTGCCACGACTCGCGGTAGGCCTTCCACGCTCGAAAGACATTGTCGCGGCCGATGTCGCGCTGGGCGTAGAGCAGCCCCGCATGCTTGGCGAGCTGCCGCGCGCGGTGAATCGCCTCATCCTCGGCAAAAGGAGGAATCGGCAACAGCTCGAGCCAGATGCCCTCAATTCTCCAGCGCTCGAGGCCAGGAGGATTGCGAACGTTGTCGAAGGTGAGAATGTTCTTCTCGCCGCGCTTGAGCACCCGCTGCGGAATCAGGGTCTCAATCTCGCGATCAGGCACTGAGATGTCGGCGGGAACCAGCCCGACATCGACGCCATTGACCACCACCGCCACCTCGCCGCGATCGATGTCCTGTGCGAGGTAGTGCACCAGCACCGCCGCTTCGGTTGGGCTGACGAAGTCGAATGAGAAGTCCTTCGCGTCGCTGCGTGGGTAGGTGACGCCATCGCCCAGCCCGAACGAGTGTCGAATGGGTTCGTTCGAGACGAAGATCCAGTTGGGCTCGCCCGGAAGCGCGACCACAGGGTCGGGGTTGAAGAGCCGAAATAGAGCAAGCAGAACCACGGTGACGAAAAACACGGACATTGCGGTGATGATGAGGTGGGTGCGCGAAGACAAGCCATGCCACCCAGCCGCCAGCTGCGCGCCAAGCGTCTCGTTTGCCACCCGCTGGCGAAGCGCGCGATCCAACACTCTTGGCGACATCGAGATCAATTCGGTTTGCTCGACCGCTGTCTGCTCGGAATCGATCGCGGTCGCATCGGTCGCCAACTTGAATTCATCGCGTGGCGCCGCGGAAACAACCGGTGTCTTGGTGTCGGAGACGGGTGCGACTGCCGAAGGCTTCCTTGGCGTCGGCGGCGGCGCGTCGGGGGTGCCCCGCACGGTAATCTGCTCTGACACATCGGGAGACCGCTTGAGCACGCTGGCGGACACCAACCCGCTCTTCGGCGCGACAATCGGCTTCTCGGCGACTGGCGGACTGGGCGCCAACGCCGGTTTCGAAGGTGGGTGGGACACCTTGGGGTCCACCGACTGCGGCTTACCGAGGGGGTCGGTGACGTCGGGCTCTCCTTCGAACAGCGCTGGCTTTTCTCCGGTCTCCCACGGAACCATCGGCTCTCTACTCGAGGGGGTCAGCGTGCTCGGCGGTGGGGGCAGCGCCCCTGCCTTCCCGGTGAGAGGGACGGGAAAGCGAACGTCCTCGATTTCGATGAAGTTGATCAACGCCGCGCCGATTGCGAGCGCGTCACCCGTCTTCAACGCACGGGGTTTGTCTAGCCGCTCGCCGTTGACGAGCGTGCCATTGGCACTGCCGAGATCTTCTATCCACGCCATGCCTTGCTGGTTAAAAATGCGAGCGTGCTGCCGCGATACCCCTGCGTCGGTAAGCACCATGCCATTGTCGCTGTCGCGGCCAATTCGAATCGCCAACTCAACGACGACGACCTGCTCGCCTTCTGAGTTGCCTCGCGCAATGATCAGCTGGAACGCCATCGGAAACCGGCAGCAGAGGCCGCCTCTACCCTTCGAGGCTGCCGAACATGAAGGCGAAGACGATCGGCCCGAAGAGCACCATGAACACCGTCGGGAAGATGCAGGCGATCAGCGGGAAGAGCATCTTCACCGGCGCCTCGCCGGCAAGCTTTTCGGCGCGCTGGGTGCGATCGATGCGCAACTGAGTCGATTGAATGCGGAGGATTTTGCCGAGGCCGGTACCCATCTTATCGGCCTGAATGAGCGCGGTGACGAACTGAGTCAGCGGCCCAAGGTCGACACGGGCAATCATGTCTTTCAACGCCTCTTCACGGGTCTTGCCCATCTTCAGCTGCTTGAGCACCATCTGAAGCTCTTCACGCAGCGGCCCGCCCTTTCCTTTTTCGACCACCTTCGCCAGCGCGCCCGTGAAGTCGAGCCCTGCTTCAACCGACAACGTCAACAAGTCGAGGTTGAACGGCAGCGCGCGGCTGATCAACAGGTGGCGCTTCTTCACCTGATCGTTGACCCAGATCAACGGGTAGAAGAGCCCAACCAACCCACCGAGCACCGAAACGGCCAGGTTCCAGCCAATCGCATTGACCAGGATCATTCCGAAGAGCAGGCCGACGAAGAACCCGATCTCTTGAAGCGCCATCATGTCTTCCGGTTTGTAGCCTTTTGGATCGCCGCTCTTGATCAATCGGCGACGCATCCGTGCTTCGTATCCCGGCCACATGAAGGCTCGATTCGCCACGCCCAGCTTTCGAACCGCAACGCTGCCCACACCCGAGACACCGCCCGCTGATTCTTCCTTCACCTCAACGATGAATCGTTCGAAGAGGTTGGCATACAGACCGATGGCGAGGAAGCTGATCGCGCCCGCAGTAAAGACCGCTGAGCCCGCCATCAACACTGTCGTCAGGCTCAGGGCTTCTTGCACGGTAACTCCGGTTAGATATCGATGTTGACGATGCGGCGAATGATCAACATCCCCATCACTTCCATCGCGACGATCGCGCCGACCAACACATAGCCGAAGATGTGGTCGAGCATCGGCTGCATCAGATCCGGCCGCATGTAGTTGAGCACCATCCCGAGGATAAGTGGCATCGAGCCGACGACCCACCCCTGCATTTTCCCCTGTGACGTCAGCGCATCGATTTTGCCTTCGAGCCGGAACCGTTCTCGGATGGTCGTCGAGAGCGTCTCGAACATCTCGGCCATGTTTCCACCGAGTTGTCGGCTGATGTTGGTGGCGGTGACGACGAGTTCAAGGTCATCACTGCCAACGCGCTTGGACATGTTGATCAGCGCCTCCTCGAGCGGCACGCCAAGCTTGGCTTCCTTGACGAAGAGTCCAAATTCCTGGCTGAGCGGGGGCATCGCGTCCTTCGACACGTGCTCGATCGCCTGCTGGAAAGTGAGGCCGGCCTTGAAGGCGTTGGCCAT